>JALSPJ010000211.1 GCA_026985995.1 Anaerolineales bacterium | reverse complement strand
AAGCCCAGTGCGGTGGCATAGGGCAAATAAGCCTCGAAGATTTCGGCCGCCCGTTGGGGGTTGAGGCCGCGGATATCGCGCAGAGCCTTCAAGTAACGGCCAAAGCCGCGCCACAAGGCCGCGGCCCGGGCGCCCTGGCGCGTTTTGCGGGGCATGGCCCGGGCCCACACCGCGCCGCCCACCACCAGCAACGGCCCCAAGCACACCAGCACCACCATGCCGTTGCCGAAGCCCAGTTGCGCCAGCCCGGCCACCAGCAGCGTATACATGCCCACGACCACCACGACCAGCACGGTGTACCAGGTGCGCAAGCGGTCGGGGCGCATTCGGAAGTAGCCTCGCTTGACCACTTCGCGGTACAAATCGGCCTGCAATTGCTGGTGGGCTTTGGGCAGCCGTTTTTGTAGCTCGGTCTCGGTGACCACCGGGTCGCCGTGGCGAAAGATTTGGCCCAAAAAGCGGGCCTCGAAATCGCGCAGGCGGTCGCCGTTTTTCGGCACGCTGCGGCGCAGCTGCAGGCGTTCCCCTAAGGCGCCCAACACCGGCACCTTCACCCCCGGGACCGTTTCGAAGACCAGATGCCCCCGCCGGGCCAGGTCCAGCAGGGTGGCCACCGTGTCTTCCCGGTCGGCTTGCTCGTCGATGAGCACGCCCACCACGCCGGGCGGGTCGTCGTTGGGCGGCCGGGTCACCTGGGGCACAGTGGCGGTCGCCGGGTCCCGGCCCCACACATACCACGAGGCCACCGCGCCGCCCACCAGGGCGATGCCGCCCAGCACCGCGAGGATGGCTGCGCCCAAGATGAAGTAGGGCCGGTTCTCTTCCCACTTTTGCCAGGCCGGGGGCTCGGCTTGCACCGCGCCGTGGGGCCATTGCACCCGAATTTCCCACTCGGTGCCGCCGGGGAAGGGGCCGCCCTGGAACAGCACCTGTTGGCCCTGGATGAGCCCCTGGGGCCCGGGCTGGCCGTTGGTGTAGGTGGCGGTGAGAATTTGCCCCGCGGGCCAGCGCCCCGGCAGGGTGACGGTGACCCGACTCTTTTCGATGGGATAGGCCCGGTCGGCCTCGATGAACTTCCAGAAGAACTGGTCGCCCTCGGGGTCAATCCACAGCGCGCCGTGCAGGGTGTATTCCAACACGAAGGTACGCGTCGCGTCGGTGGTGGTGGGGAAGTACCAGGTGATGGTGTAGTCGTTGCCCTCGCGTTCCACGGTGAAGGTCCCCGGGTCGCCACCGGTCGCGGCCCGGGCATACGCCTGGCCGCCTTCGCGCACGGCCCAGCCCGTGATGTCTTCCACTTTGTTCAACGGAATGGTGCGAAAGGCCCGGGTGAAGGGCCCGCCGATGAAGCGCACTTCCCAGGTTTCACGCATGTGCACGGTGCCGTCGGCGGCAATGGTGATTTGCCCATCCCGGCGCAGCACGGTGACCCGTTTTTCGGCCGGCGCCGCGGCCTGAGCCTGCACTGGCCAGGCCAGCGCGGCCAGCCCAACCAGCAACAGCAGGCCCACCAGCACGCCCGCCCAGCGTCGTTGACCAGGGTGGAACATAAGTCGGCTCCTTTCTGTAACCCCACACGCGCGGCTTCACGGGCCGCGCGCCCCCAGATATTGTCATCATAGCACAAAACCCGCCGCGGCGCGGCACGAATGTGCCGGGTTTTCGGGGCTCCCGCCGTCAAGCCTCTGCCGTTATACTTGTCCTATCCCCCTTCAAGGAGTATCGCATGGACGCCCAACAAATTCCCTGGCTGCGCCTGGCGTGGCTGCTGCCCGTCATTCTGCCCGTGTTGTGGGGGCTCTATCGGTGGAACCTGGGCCCCGGCACCGCGCTGCGGGCCATGGTCGCCATGGTGGTGCGGCTCATCCTGCTGGGCTACGGGCTGGTTTATATCTTCGAGGCCCAGCGCGGCGGCATTGTGGTGTTGGTGCTGGCCGTGATGCTGGCCGCGGCCTCGTGGATTGGCCTGCGCACCGCGCCCGCGTTGCGCTGGCGTTTGTTGCCCCGGGCCTTCGGGGTGCTCACCGCGGTGGGCCTCACCACCCTGGCCCTGGTCACCCGGGGCGTGTTGCGCACCGAGCCCTGGTTCCGCCCCCAGGTGCTCATTCCCTTGGGCGGCATGATTTTCGCCAACAGCATGAACGCGCTCAGCCTGGCCCTGGACCGCACCGTGGCCGAGCTGCAGCGGGGGGAACCCTACGCCCAGGCCCGGCGGCTGGGCTTCCACGCCGCGCTCATCCCTATTTTGAACGCGCTCATGTCCGTGGGGTTGGTGTCGCTGCCGGGCATGATGACGGGCCAGATTCTCTCCGGCGTCTCGCCCCTCATCGCGGTGCGCTACCAGATTTTGGTCATGGGCATGATTTTCGGCGCCGCGGGGCTGAGCGTGATGGCTTTTTTGGTGTGGGCGCAAAAGCCGCTGACCCAGGGCCTGATGGCTTCCGCCCCCCAGGAGGACCTGCTATGACCGCGGCTTTTTGCGGCGGCTGGCGACCGCTGCGGGAAGGCATCACCTATTACGAAACCGCGGGGCCCGACGACGGTTCCCCGGTGGTGTTGGTGCACGGCTTTTCGGTGCCTGCTTTTGTGTGGAACCGCACCGCGCCGGCGCTGGTGCAGGCCGGGCTGCGGGTGTTGCGCTATGACCTGTATGGCCGGGGCGCCTCGGCCAAGCCTTTGGGGGCCTACGACCTGACGCGCTTCGTGAACCAGCTGTGGGACCTGGTGGCCTGGTGGGAGCCCGACCGGCCCGTGGCGCTGGTGGGCTATTCCATGGGCGGGCCCATTGTGGCCGGGGCCGCGGTGGCCCGGCCCGAACGGGTGCGGCGGGTGGCCCTCATCGCGCCGGTGGTGGAAGGCGTGGCGTTGGGCCTGGCCATGCGTTTGCTGGCTTTGCCCGTTCTGGGCCCCTGGCTCATGCGCACCGTGGCCCGGCCGCGCATGGAAGCCGGCGTGCGGGCCGACTTTCGGGGCCCGGCCGACGAGGAGTATGTGCGGCGGTACATGGCCCAATGGCACGACCCCGGCTTTGCCCGGGCCCTGGCGGCCAGCATTCGCAGCGGCATGTTGGGCGATTTTCGCGCTTTGTTCGCCGCGCTGGGCCGCACCGGTCTGCCCGTGGCCGCGCTGTGGGGTCAGGACGACACCTTGGTGCCGGCGCGGCAGCTGGACACTTTGCGCGCTCGGATACCCCGCCTGCAGGCGCGCACCGTGCCCGGGGTGGGGCATCTGGTGCATTACGAGCGGGCCGCGGAGGTCAACCCCTGGCTGGCGGCCTGGCTGCAGGGCGCGGCGGGCTAAGTTGCCTCCGCGTCGCAGGCCGTGCCCTGGCCCCGTTGCACCCGCCGGGCCAGGGCCGCGAATTTGGGCTGCCACAGCGCGCGTTCCAGGGGTGAAGTGGTGGCCGCGCGCAAATGAGCCTGGGCCTGGCGCAGCCAGCGGCAGGCGGTGTTGGGGTCCCTGTCCCGCAGCGCGGCGCGAATCAAATGCTGGTAGGCTTCCCACACGCCTTCCGCGGCCAGCTCGCGCCACAGCGCGTGGGCCGCGTCGGGTTCCCCCAAACGGCGGTAAACCTCGGCTAAGCGCAACCCGGCCTGGCGGCGTTCGTCGGGGGTGCGGGCGCGGGTTTGGGCCCGTTGGAACGCGGCCCGGGCCCGGGGCCAGTCGTGGTGTTGGGCGTAGAGGCGCCCCCGGCTCAGCCAGGTGGCCGCCGGATAGGCCCGGGTCGGGGGCAGGGCAGCCAGTTCGCGCGCCAGCGCGGCCCACACCGCGGCCAGGGCCAGCACATCGGCCCGGTGGTGGCTTTGCGCCGGCCGCAGGGGAAGCGGGTCGCGGGTGAGCAGCGCGTGATGGTAGAGCTCGGGCAGCAGGGCCGCGTCTAAGTCGTCGGCGGGGCGGGGCATGGCGGCCAGCCGCGCGGCCGCGGTCGCCAGGCGATGGTCGGGCCACGCGCCCCGAAACGCGCGGCGCACCCAGGGCAGCACATCCACATGCGCGGCGTCTTCCCAGGGGCCGGGGGCCACGCCCGCCATTTGGGCCCGGGTTTGCAGCAAAGGCAGGTCGAAGCGCGCGCCGTTGTAAGTGAACAGCACGGCCCCCGCGGGCCACAGCGCGGCCACATGGTGCCACAGCGCGGCCTCCGCGGCCGGGTGGGGGAGCACCCACTGGTGGAAGCGGCCTTCTTCCCCCTGCCAGACGAGCAGGCCCACCAGAAACGCATAAGTGGACGCGGTGATGCGCCGCCCCGTGGCCTCCAGGTCCAGAAAGGCGCGCGGGCCGGGGTGATTCACCCCCAAGGCGGGGCCCCAGCGGGCATCCACCGGCGCCGGTGCGGGGCCCAGGGGCACATCCTCGACCCGCCACCACGCCGGCCCCCAGGGTGTGGGAACCGGCTCGAAGCCCAAAGCCGTGGGGTCGAAGCCTGCCGCGTCGTTCATGCGTCTGCCAGCACCTGGGCCAAAAAGGTTTGCCAGTGGCGGTTGAAGGCTTCCCGTTGGTCGGCGATGACCGCGTGCCCCCCGCCGGGGATGACCACCTGCCGGGCGGTGGGGATGCCCCGGGCCAGTTCGGCCTGTACCGCGGGGTCCACGGTGGTATCTGCGCTGCCGGTGACCACCAGGGTGGGCTGGCGAATTTCGGCCAGGCGGGGGCGGGCGTCGAAGGCCCACAGCGCGCGCATCACCCCGCGGTAGACCCGCGGGTCGGCCTGGCGAATGCTGCGGGCCAGCATTTCCCGATAGGCCGCGTGCTCGGGCCGGGGGAAGACCCGCCGGGCGACCAGCTCGGCCTGGCGGTGGGGGCCCAGCAGCGCGGCCAGCAGGCTGCGAAACAGCATGTGGGCCCATTGGCTGAGGCCTCGGGGGCGCAGGTGGGCGAAGGTGTTGATGAGGGTCAGACTGCGCACCCGCTGAGGCGCGTCCAGGGCCAGCTGCAAAGCCACCGCGCCGCCGAAGGAAATGCCGGCCACATGGGCCGCGTCGACGGCGTAGCGGTCCAGCACCTGCAAGGCAAAATCGACGAAGCGGGCCACGGTCACCGGCCCGCCGGGCCAGGGGGTGCGGCCAAAGCCGGGTAAGTCGGGGGCCAGGCCCCGCAGGTCCAGGGCGCGCAACACCGGCGCCTGCCCGGCCCAGGTCTGGCCTTCGGAGCCCAGGCCGTGGAGCAACAGCACCGTGCCCCGGCTGCCTTGGGGGTGGAAAATGTGCACATGCATGGCTCACCTCGCGGCTTCAATCTTACCGCATTTTGGCCCGCAGCGGCCCGTCGCGGTAGGGGTGCAGCGTGCTGCGCCCAGGAAGGAATGCAGCCGCGGATGAACGCGGATAGACGCGGATGAAAAAGCGCGGGGAGCGGGAAGCGTGGTAGGGGTGCAGCGTGCTGCGCCCGGGGCGGCCGGCTGGTCGCCCGTCGTGGTAGGGGCGACCCGGCGCCGCTTTCATGCGCCGCACCCCGGTGCGGTCAGGCCCCGGAGCCGGGGCTCAGGGAACCAAAGCGGCACGCGCGTGCCGCGGTTCACAAAAGCGCGGCCCTCGCCAACTTCCAACCACCAACCACCAACTTCCAGCCACCACCAACCCTATCCCTCTCCACCGGGCGTGACCCACGGACGCGGCGGCAAATATCGCGCTGAAAAACGGTATAATACCCCTCGCAACCCACCTTGACCAGGACGCCATCCCAGGAGGTAAATGGTATGACTGTGCGCGAAATCGTCACCGTGCCCCATCCGGTGCTGCGTCGGCGGGCCCGGCCGGTGACGGAATTTGGCCCCGAATTGCGCCGTTTGGTGGACGACATGATTGCGACCATGCGCGCCGCGCCCGGCGTGGGCCTGGCCGCGCCGCAAATCAATGTCTCGCAGCGGGTGATTGTGGTGGAATACGAAGACGAGGAGGCGGGCATCCCGCATCAGCTGTATGCCGTGGTCAACCCCAAGATTGTGTGGGCTTCGCCCGAAGTGGTGTTGGGGGTAGAGGGGTGCCTGTCCATTCCCGGCATGGCGGGGGAAGTGCCCCGAGCCCGGGCCGTGCGAGTGGTGGGGCAGGACCCCGACGGGCGGCCCTTCCGCCTGGAAGCCGAAGGCTGGGTGGCCCGCATCTTCCAGCACGAAATCGACCATCTGAACGGCATCTTGTTCACGGACCGGGCCCATCGGGTATGGCGCCTGCACGATGAGACGGCCGCGGCCGCGGTGTGACCGAACCCCACGAGCCGGCCATGTATCTCGCCCAACTGCACCTGGAGAACTTCCGCCTGTTCGCCTACTTCGCCCGCGCGCTGCCGCGCGGGCCTTTGCTCATCGTGGGGCCCAACGCCCAGGGCAAAACCTCCCTGCTGGAGGCCGTGGCGTATCTGGCCACTTTCTCCTCTTTCGTGGCCCGCACCGAGCGGGAGGTCATCCACTTTCTGGCTTTGCGGGAACCCCTGGCCGTGGCCCGGGTGCGGGGGGCGTGCGTGCGTTCGGCTTTGGGGAACACAGCCGCCGAGCCCATCCGCCTGGAGGTGCGCATCATTCACCAGGCGCGGCCCCAGGGCGGGGCCTCACCCACCCGCAAGGAAGTGCTGGTCAACGGCGTGCGGCGCAAGCTGGTCGACGCGCTGGGCACCTGCACCGCGGTGCTGTTCGTGCCCCAAATGCTGCGCCTGGTCGATGGCGCGCCCGAGTTGCGCCGCCGGTTCCTCAACCAAAGCTTAGCGCAGGTGGAACCCGGCTACGCGGCCGCGCTCGCGGCCTACAACCGGGCCCTCACCCAACGCAACGCGCTGCTCAAGGCCGTGGCCGAGGGCCGTGCCCGGGCCGCGGACCTGCGCGTGTGGGAACGCCCCCTGGCCGAGGCCGCGGCGCGCATCATGCAGGCCCGCCATCGGGCCCTGGCCGCGTGGAACCGGCTGCTGCTGCAGCGCTATCGGGACCTGCTCAACCGCACCGAGCCGCTGCGGCTGGTCTACCGCCCGGCGCTGGATGTGCCCGAGGCCCCCACCCAAACCCGACTGTTTGGCGGTGAGGAACCGGCCGAACCGCCGGCCGCGTTGCTCAACGACCGTCAGGCCCTGACCCAGCACTTGCTGGACCGGCTGGCCCAGCGCCGGGAACTGGACCTGCGCCGGGGCAACACGGGCCTGGGCCCCCAGCGCGACGATGTGCGTTTCGTGGCCGGCGGGCTGGATTTGGCCGCCTACGGCTCCCGGGGCCAGGTGCGCACCGCAGTGCTGCTGCTCAAGCTGGCCCAGGCCGCGTGGTACACCGAGCGCACCAACAGCAAGCCCATCCTGCTTTTGGACGACCTGCTGGCCGAGCTGGACGCGGACCGGCGGGAGGAGCTGCTGGCCCACTTCTTCCAGGCGGGAGAACAGGTGCTGCTCACCACTACCGACGAAAGCATGTACCCGGCCCGCTATCGGGACCGCACCGAGGTGTGGCATTTGCAGCAGGGCCAGGTGGTCGCCGCACAACCGGCCTCGGGGCCCGGCTTGTAGTACAATCTGCCCCGCCATTCACCCCTGCCAGCGAGGGAAGGCGTGTTCGAAACCATCTTCCTGGGCACTTCCGCGTCCGCGCCGTCGGTGCAGCGGGGGCTGTCGGCCCACATCATCCAGCACAACCAATATCGCTTCTTGCTCGACTGCGGCGAAGGCACCCAGCGGCAAATCCTCAAGGCCGGCGTCGGGTTCCGCCGCCTGCAGCGGGTGCTCATCACCCACGGGCACCTGGACCACATCCTGGGCCTGGGCGGGCTGCTTTCCACCTTCATGCGCTGGGAGAGCGTCGAGTTTCTGGAAATCTACGCCGGCGCGTGGGCCTTGGAGCGCATCCACGATTTGCTGTTTCGGGTGGTGCTGCGGGGGGCCAAACCGCCCATGCCGCTGCGCTTCATTGAAGTGCGACCGGGGCTCATCTTCCGCGGGGAAGATTTCAGCGTGCACGCGTTTCGGGTGTGGCACCGGGGCGCGCAAACCTTCGGCTATCGCTTCGAGGAAGACGCGCGGCGGCCCTTTCTGGTGGACAAGGCCGAGGCCTTGGGCATTCCGCCGGGGCCGTGGCGGCGGGAACTGGTGGCCGGCAAGACGGTGACGCTGCCCGACGGGCGGCGGGTGCACCCCGAGCAGGTGCTGGGCCCCCCACGGCCCGGGGTGCGTTATGTGCATCTGGCCGATGTGGGGCGCACCGAGGGCCTGGAAGACGAGGTGCGCGGCGCGGACCTG
>JALSPJ010000210.1 GCA_026985995.1 Anaerolineales bacterium | reverse complement strand
CTGGCGCCCAGCACCCTCTACGCCCGCCAACGCCGGGGCATCCAGCGCCTGGCCGCGCACCTATGGGCGTTGGAGCAAGCGGCCCAGCAACAGGCCCAGGCCGCGCGGGCCCACAAAGGCCGCCATTTACCCCCGGCCACCGCGTCGCGCCTCTTTGGCGTCGAGGCCGTGTTGGCGCGCTTGCGCGACTGGCTGCTGACCGACGACGGGCCCCGTTGGGTGCTGGTGGAAGGTTTGGGCGGCCTGGGCAAGACCACTTTGGCCCACGCCTTTGCCCAACAGCACCTGGATTTTTGGCGCGATGTGGCCTGGGTCGACGCGCACACCCATCGCCGCACCTGGGAGCACGATACCCCGCCCCTGGATGCCAACGCACTGCTCGAACGGGTCACCTGGCAGCTGCTGGGTCCCCAGGCCGCGGCGCAACCCCCGCCCCGCCGCAACGAAGCGTTGCGCGTCTTCCTGGCCCGTGAGCGTTGCCTTGTGGTGTTGGACGACTTGCTGCCCGACGACATCGGCCGTGTGCTTCAGGCCCTGCCGCCGCCTCCGGCCCAAAGCCGTTTCCTCATCACCACCCGCTACCGCTACCCCGAGCCCGGCGCCCATCTCCCTCTGCGGGAGCTCTCCCAAGCCGCCAGCCTGGACCTGTTGACCCACGAAATCCAACAGCGCGGCCTGCCTGCCTTGCCGCGTCGGGCGTTGGAAGCCCTGTATCAACGGGTGGGCGGCAACCCCCTGGCCCTGAAGCTCACCGTGGGCCAGCTGGCCTTTTTGCCCTTAGAGCGGGTGTTGGAACGCCTACCCGACCTGCCCGTGGGCCTTTCGGAGGACCTGTTCGCCTACATTTATGAACCCCTGCTGCAACACTTGCCACCCCACGCCCGGCAAGTATTGGAAGCCATGCCGTATTTCGCGCCCCAGGGCGCCACTTATGAGGAACTGCAAGCCGTCACCGGCCTGCCCCACGCCCGACTGGACGACGCGCTCTATCGCCTGATGTTCCACGCCCTGCTGGATTTGGATCCGCGCCCACCGGCGCGCTACTTCATCCATCGGTTGACCTATGTCTACCTCACCCAGCACCTCGGCCAACCGGCATAGCCCGGCCCAACGGGCGCTGGCCTTTTGGCGGGCCCAGCTGCACGCCGCCGGGGGAACCGTCCCCGCGGCCACGCTGCAGCACGCGCGGCAAGCCCTGCTTTTGGCCGCGCGGCAGGGCGCGCCCGCCCAGCCGTTGATTGAGCTGGCCCTCGCGCTGCACGACCACCTCATGGGCCGGGGCTGGGTGCGCACCTGGGCGCGCGATTTGCAAACCCTGCTGGAACTGCGCCCCGACCTGCCCCAAACCGCGCCCGCGCTGTGGGACCGCCTGGCCGCGGCCTGGATTGCCGCCGGCGAGTGGCACCAGGCCCGCGCTTTGTTGCAGCGCGGCGACCGCACGCCCTTGGGCCGCAGCCTCTACCGCCAGGGCAGCCTGCTGTGGATGCAAGGCCAATGGCAAGCCGCCTGGCGGGTAGCCTGGCAGGCCTGGCGCTTGCTGCCGCAGGAACACGCCATTGGACGGGTGGCCGTGGCCGCGCTGCTGCTGCTTTCGGCCTGGCGTTTAGGCCGCTACCGCCAGGCCCAACAGTGGGGGCAACGCGCCCTCCGCTGGTGCCCCAGCGATGAGCTGCTATGGCAAGGCCGCCTGCACCACTACCTCATGCTCACCACCCTGCCCCGGGACCTGGCGGCGGCCCAGCAGCACCTGCACCTGGCCGATGCTTATCTGCTCGCGGCCGGGGGCGCGCTGCAGCGGGCCCACCTGTGGGCCGATGCCACCGACCTCTACCTGGCCTTAGGCCAGCGCGGGCCGGCCGAGCAAGCCCTGGCCCAATCCTACGACCTGTGGCGCGACATCGAAGACCCTGCCGGCCACGCGGACTACTTCCGCCACGCGGCCGTGGTTGCGTGGGCCCTGGGCAAGCCCGCGCTGGCAGGCGATTATGCCGCCTACGCGGCCGAGCAATGGCAGGCTTTGGGGGTGGAACCCGAAGTGCGGCGCTGCCAGGCGCTGCTTCAGCGGGTGCGCGCCTGAAGCGCGGCTCACGCCGGCGGGGCGTCGCCCTCGGTGCGCCACGGGGGCCCGCTGAGATACTTGTAGCCGGCGTCGGGCAGCACGGCCACCACCACCCCCTGCCGGGCTTCCGCGGCCACCTGCAACGCGGCCCAGGTGATGGCGCCCGCCGAAAGGCCGACGAACAACCCTTCCTCCCGGGCCAGGCGCAGCACCATGGCCTGCGCTTCGGGGGCCCGCACCCGCACCACCCGGTCGGGAAAGCCCGGGTCGTAAATGGCCGGTTTGCGCGCCGCGGAAGGCATGTGCTTGAGGCCCTCCAGCCCTTGTTGCCCGTCGGTGGGCTGCACCGCGATGACCCGCACTTCGGGCCGCACGGCGCGCAAATAGCGGCCCGTTCCCATCAGGGTGCCGCCGGTGCCGGTTCCGGCCACCAAATGGGTAATGCGCCCCTGGGTTTGGGCCCAAATTTCGGGGCCCGTGGTGGCATAATGGGCCCGCCAGTTGGCCGGGTTGTCGTACTGATTGGCCCAGTAGTAACGGTCGGGGTGCTGTTCGGCCTGGCGCTGCACCCAGGCCATGGCCCCATCCACGCCTTCGTCGGGGTCGGTGAGCACCAGCTCCGCGCCCAGGCCGCGCAAAATGGCAATGCGCTCGGGGCTGGCGTTGGCCGGCATGGCCAGGGTCACGGGCAGGCCCAAGGCCGCGGCCAGGGTGGCATAGGCAATGCCCGTGTTGCCCGAAGTGGCGTCGATGAGGCGCCGCCCCCGCAGCCAGCCGGCCGCCTGAGCCTGGCGCAAGATGGCCCACGCGGGCCGGGCTTTGACCGACCCCGCGGCGTTGAACCACTCGGCCTTGACCCACACCTCCACCGTGGGGGGCAAATCGCGGGTCACCCGCCGCAGGGGAATGAGGGGCGTGCCCCCGACCAGCGTTTCGATGCCGCCCACCCGCGCCGGCGCGGGGGCTACTGTGGGGGCCGGGCCCAATGTCGGTTCCACCAAAGCGACAGAGCTGGACATACGACACCTCCTGTTGCACCGAGGGGAAAAAGAAAAAGCGGCCTCGCCCCAAAACAAAACGGTGCGGCCGCTTACGCGAGGTCCGCACCGCCGGGGGAAGCCGCTTTTTGCCGCGCGCGTCCAAGGCGGTTACGGACCCCGCCTCGGACAACAACAAGCGCTGACGAAGAACACAAAGGGCTTCATGACGCTACCTCGTCTGGCCCCATTGTACGCGATTCGGCCCAAAAGTCAATGCCGGGGAATGTCAACGGCCAACAACGCCGGTTTGGAGACACAGAGAACACAGAGGCTGGGTGATTTTGGAAAGGCCCTGCAGGCGCCGCAGTGCGCTGTGGCCGCGGCAAGCGCGCTGCGCTCACAACGGCCAGCGCTCCCCCACCCGAGGCACCCGCACCGGGCCCGAAAAGGTCGCCTGGGCCGCGCGCACGAGTTCGGCTTCGCGGCCCGGTTCCACATGCACCAACAGCAGCTGCCCCACCCCGGTGCGCGCGGCTGTGGCCCCGGCTTGTTGGGCCGTACTGTGGCCCGGGTAGGGGCCCGTGGCTTCGTGGAAGAGCCAGACCGCGCCGTCGGCCAGCGCGTCCAGGGCCGGATTGGGCGCGGTGTCGGCCGAATAGGCCAGGGCCCGACCGGCCGGGCCTTCCAACCGCAGCCCCCAGGTGGGCACATGATGCCGCATGGCCGCGGCCCACACCCGCACCCCGGCCCAGGCCAACACTTCGGTGGGCGTCGCGGTCACGGCCCGGGCCGCCCACTGCACGGGGAACGCCCACGGCCAGGGCTCCCAGCCCAGGGCGCGCAGCCAGGCCTGCATGCCACGCAGCGCGTGCGCGGGGCCGTGCACGGTGAGGGGCCGGGTGCGCCCCCGCAGGGCCAGGTTTTGCAGCAGCAAGGGCAGGCCGCTCACATGGTCGGGGTGCAGGTGGGTGAGGACGATGTGCTCGGCCCGGGCAGGGTCGAGGCCAAAGCGGGGGAAATGCACATGCGGGTCCGCGGGCACATCCACCAGCAGCAGGCCCTGGCGCGTGTCGAGCACGAAGTGGGTGTTCCACACCTGGGGCGTGGCGATGGAGTAGGCGTAGCCCAAGCACACCCAGGCAGGGGTCATGGGGCCTGCTCCAGGGCTTGCAACGCGGCGGCCAGGTCCACCGCGCGGTCGTAGAGGGCCCGACCAACGACGATACCGGCCAGGCCCTGCCGCGCGGCGGCCAGGATGTGGTCTAAAGTGCGCACCCCGCCCGAGGCAATGACCTGGGCCTCAGGCCCGGCGGCCCGGGCCACCGAGACGGCCAGGTCCAGGTTGGGCCCCTGGCCCGTGCCGTCGCGGGCGATGTCGGTGACGATGAAGACGCGCGCGCCCTTCCGGGCCAGCCGGCGGGCCAGTTCGGCCGCGGTGAGGGGCGTTTCGGTCTGCCAGCCGTGGGTGCGCACCCGGCCCGCGCGCGCGTCGAGGCCCACGGCCACCCGCTCGGCCCCCCACTGGGCGACCATGGCGGCCACCGCGTCGGGGTCACGCACGGCTAAGCTGCCCACCACCACCCGCTGCACGCCCCGGCGCAGCCAGTGGGCCGCGGCCTGGGGGCTGCGCACGCCGCCGCCCCATTGCACGCGCGCGGCATAGCGTTCGGCCTGGGCCAAAATCGCGTCCAGCGCGCGGCGGTTGGCCGTGTCGTCCTCGCCAAAGGCCGCGTCGAGGTTGACCACATGCAGCCAGCGCGCGCCGGCCGCGAGCCAGCGGGCCGCGATGCGGGCCGGGTCGTCGGAAAAACGGGTTTCGCGCGCCGGGTCGCCCTGCCACAGGCGCACCACACGGCCGTGGCGCAAGTCGATGGCCGGGTAAAGCTGGAACGCGGCCATGGCAGACCTCACGGGCGATAACGCAAAAAGTTGTGCAGCAGGCGCAGGCCGACGCGCTGGCTTTTCTCGGGGTGGAACTGCACGCCGAACAAGGGGCCCTGCTGCACCATGCTCACATAGTCCAGCCGGCCGAAATCGGTGCGGGTGACCACCACGGCCTCCTGGGTAGGGCGGCAGTAGTACGAGTGGTTGAAGAACACATACGCGGCGTCGGGGATGCCCTCCAGCAAGGGCGAAGGCCGGACGATGTGGATTTGATTCCAGCCGGTGTGGGGCACTTTTTCGCCCACATCGTCGGGGAAGCGCACCACATCGCCCGCCAGCAGGCCCAGGCCCTGGTGGGTTCCCATCTCGTAGCCCACCTGGAAGAGGGCTTGCATGCCTACGCAAATGCCCAGCATGGGCACGCCCCGGGCCACGGCCTCGCGCACGGCCTGGTCCAGGCCCGGTTCCCGCAGGCCCTGCATGAAATCGCCGAACGCGCCCACGCCGGGCAGCACCAGGCGAGGGGCCCGGCGCACCACTTCGGGGTCCCGGGTGATGGTGACCTGCCCGCCCACCCGGGTGAGGGCCTTGCGCACCGAGTGCAGGTTGCCGCTGCCGGCATCGATGAGCACCACGGGGATGCTGTCGGTCATCTTGGCCTCCCAAAGGTCCAGGGCATGGGGCCGATTATAGCACTACCCAGGGGGAAAGCGCGTGGCCGGACCGCACGGCCGGTCGCCCGCCGCGATAGGGGCGTAGCGTGCTGCGCCCGGGGGATGAAACCGCGGATGGGCGCGGGTAAAATAAAAAGCCACGGATAAACGCGGATAAACACGGATAAACGCGGAAGAAAAACGGGAAACATGGGGGCGCCCAGCCCGGTAGGGGCGACCCGGCTGGCCGCCCTGGGGAATGCAACCGCGGATAAACGCGGATGAAAAAGAGCAGTCAGCGGTCAGCAGTCAGCAGGGCGCAACGTGCGGCCCCTGCCCCCGCCAACCACCAACCACCAACTACCAACTACCAACTGCCAACTGCCAACTTCCAGCCCCCTTTACGGCGTCGGTTCTTGCCCGGCCAAAAAAGCCCGCGCCACGGGCAGCACCTCTTCCAGCACGCCCGGGTGGCTGCGGAACCAGCGGATGCGGGGGTCGCGGCGGCGGAACCAGTTGGCCTGCCGGCGGACGAAGGTGTGGGTGCGGCGCAGGATGCGGCGTTTGGCTTCTTCCAGTTCCCACTGGCCTTGCAGGTAGCCGATGAGCTCCGCGTAGCCAATGCCCGAGAGCGCGGGCAGCGATGGGTCGTAGCCCCGGGCCAGCAGGGCCCGCACTTCGTCGAGCCAGCCCTGGGCCAGCATGGCTTCGACGCGTTGGGCGATGCGGCGGTGCAGTTCGGGTCGGGGCAGCCACAGGCCAATGAGCAGGGTGCGGTAGCGGGCCGGGCCTTTGCCCTGCTGCGCGGAAAAGCGGCGGCCCGTGGTGAAGATGACTTCCAGCGCCCGCACGGTGCGGCGCAGGTTGCGGGGCTGAATGCGGGCCGCGGCCGCGGGGTCCAGCACGGCCAGGCGGCGGTGCAGCTCCTCGGGGCCCAGGTGCTGGCCCCAGGCCTCCAGCGCGGCCCGCAGCCGAGGCTGGGGCGGCACCCGGGGGATGCGCCAGTTTTCCACCACGGCCCACACATATTGCCCCGTGCCCCCCACCAACAGGGGCACCCGCCCCCGGCGCAAGATGTCGTCGATGGCCGCGAACGCGGCGTCTTGATACTGGCCCAGGGACCACACTTCGGTGGGGTCGGCCACATCCACCAGGTGGTGGGGCACCCGGGCCCGCTCCGCGGGGGTGGGCTTGGCCGTGCCGATGTCGAGGCCCCGATACAGCAGCCGGGAATCCGCGGAGACGACTTCGCCGCCCAGGGCCTGGGCCAGGGCCAGCGATAGCGCGGTCTTGCCCACCGCGGTGGGGCCTATCAAGGCAATGAGGGGCGGGCGGGGGTCAGGGGAGCTCGACATCGGTCCAATGACGCACTTGAGGCGGCCGGTCCGGGTCCGGCCAGTAGAGGGCCACCACTTCCAGCCGCCAGGGGGCCTGGCCCAGGGGGTCGTGTTGGGCCAGGTAGTGCTCGGCCGCGGCCTGCATGTGCTGCAGCTTGCGCGGGGTGACCGCATCTTCGGGCCAGCCGAAGCCCCGGGTGGCGCGGGTTTTCACTTCCACGAAGGCCCACATTGCGCCCACCCGGGCGACGATGTCGATTTCGCCGTAGGGGGTGCGCACATTACGGGCCACGATGCGGTAGCCTCGGCCCTGCAAATAGCGCGCCGCCCACGCCTCACCGGCGCGGGCCAAACGCCGGTTCCCCATGCTGCCCCCGACCTCAATCCGCGGCCGCGGCGACCCGGGCGCGGCGGTGCTTCCAGTACTCCCACACCATGGGCAGCACCGACACCAGGATGATGCCCACCACCGCGTAGTGGAAGTTTTCCTTGACGATGGGAATGTTGCCGAAGAAGTAGCCCAGAAAGAGGAAGATGCCCACCCAGGCCAGCGCGCCCACCACATTGTAATGGATGAAGCGCCCGTAATGCATGGCGCCAATGCCGGCCACGAAGGGCACGAAGGTGCGCACGATGGGCACGAAGCGGCCCAGCACCACCGCGAAACCGCCGTGCTTGTCGTAGAAGGCCTGGGTGCGGTGCAGGTATTCCTCTTTGAGCACTTTCTTGAGCCAGGGGTTTTGGGTGTAAAACAGGCGCAGGCCGAAGCGGTGGCCCAGCCAGTAGTTGACCGTATCGCCCACGATGGCCGCGGCGGCCAGCAGCACGAACAGCAGGGCGATGTTCATGTGACCCAGCGCGGCAAAGGTTCCGGCTGCGAACAACAGCGAATCGCCGGGCAGGAAGGGGGTGACCACCAGGCCGGTCTCGAGGAAGACGATGGCCACCAGCAGCACATAGGTCCAGGGGCCCAGCACTTCCAGCGCGGTGGCCAGGTGCCGGTCCAGATGCAGGAAGAGATTGACGATGAATTCCAACCATTGGGGCATGGCAGGTACGCTCCTTGAAAACGGGAAAACCAGCGGCCACGATGGGGTGGTCGCCCGAGATGACGGGAGGGAATTATACCCGAAGCAGGGGGAAGGGAGAAGTTTGGGGGTGGAGGGTGGCCGGGGGGCCGGGGCGGTGTGATAAAATGAGCCGCGTATGAGGCCGGTTGGGTCGGGCACATGTGTGGAGAGGCGCGGATGGCCGCGAACCCCTTTCTGTACAACGGCATGTTGCGCGACGCGCGCTACTTCGTGGGCCGGCGGGCCGAGCTGACGCGCGTCTTTCGCGCCCTGGCCGCCCTGCCCCAGGCCCAGCACATCAACATCCATGGCCCCCGACGCATCGGCAAGTCGTCCTTGCTGTGGCGGGTGAAGCAGCTGGCCCCGGCTTCCCTGCCCCCCGCCACGGTGGTCTTTGTGGACGGCCAGGGGCTGCGCGCGCCGGCGGC
>JALSPJ010000209.1 GCA_026985995.1 Anaerolineales bacterium | reverse complement strand
GCTGTATTTGACCGCGTTGTGCAGCAGGTGCGAAAAGGCCCGCTGCAGGGCCCGCTCGTTGCCCTGCACCCAGGCCTCCGCGGGCCAGGCCCCATAGCGCCGCCAGGTCACCCCTCGCTGGCGGGCGAATTCATCCAACGCCAACATGCTGGATTCCAGCACATGCACCAAATCGACTTTTTGGGTGGTGGTGCCACGGAAGGGTTCGGACCAGAAATCACGAAACAGCCGCACTTCGTTGTCCACTTCCAGCAAGTGCGTTTCCTGTTGGTAAATCACCACCAGCGCGGCAATGCGGGCCAGGTCCCAGGCCGCGACCCGGGCCTGGCGCAGCACTTCGCGGGCGAACCACACGGCCGGGGCCGGCGGGCGCTGCTCGCGCAGCTTTTGCACATGGTGCAGCACCCGGCTGCCCAATTCCACATACACCGGGATGCGCCACGCCAGGGTGGTCCGGCTCCGGTGCATGGCGTCCAGGCGTTCCAGATACTCTCGGAAGCGTTCCAACACCATCGCCTGGAGGCCGCGCTCCTCGGCCTGGGCCAACACGGCCTGCAGACCGCGCACGAAGCGCTGCTCATACCGGTTCAACAGGCGCTCGGCCGTGTCTTCCAACTGCTTGGGTGGAATGCGGCCTTGTTTGCGCTCGAAGGGGTCGGGCTGCATCATGCGCTTGAGCGCGTCCAGCGCGTGGCGCGCGCCCAACAGCGCGGAGGAATAGGTATGCAGCACCACGCTGTAATCGTGCACCTGGGTGGAGAAAAACCGGTCGCGGCGCACATCGCGCAAAATGCCCCACCGTTCCACGATGACCCCGGTGTCCGGGTCCTGGCGCCAGCCCAGGTCCACGGTAACATGATGCTGGTTCTCCTGCCGATCGCGCACCATATTCTTCCATCCCAACAAGGTGTAGTAAGGGCCCTGCGCGTCTTCGTGGCTTTGAACGCCGGCTTTCTGAGCCGATTGCCGCTTGAGGAAAGCGATGAACTCCGCATACCCTTGTGGGTTGAGGAAGAGCCTGGCAATCTTGCTGCCGAGGGCCTGCTCAGGCGCTTCGAACCGATACAGCCGGGTGAACCCTGGCGAGGCATACACAATGCGCTCATCGCCCTGGGGGTCGCGGCGCACAATATAAAAGCCGACGGGCAATTGCTCCACCCGTCGGCGCACTTCTTCGGCCGTGGCATCCCACATCACGCCCTGCCAGCCCTGGAAATGTCCCTGTGGGTCGTGCAGCGCGTGAAGCACCACCTGGGCCCAAAAGGGGCGCTTGCCATCCCGGCACACCAGCAGGCGCTCGGATATGGGCCGCCCCTGGGCCGCGCGCGCCCGCTGGAGCAGCTGCCGGGCTGCAGCCTGGTCGAAGCAGGACTGGATCCAGGTCTCGGACAGCCGGCCCAACAGCTCCCGCAGGGCCGCGTCGGTTTCCACCCAACGGGCCTGGGCGTCCAGGCGGAATGTGCCCGCACCCAAAGTGCGCAGCACTTCCCGCTGTAATTCCGGCGAGATATCCGGGGTCATGGACCTTCCTCCCATCAGGTACCAACCCCGTTACGCCTTCCAGGTTGCGCTTTTGACCCCCCGCTACATGGCAAAGAAGAAACCCAAGGCGTCAGCGGGCTATGCCCATTCCCGCTGGTCGTCGATGGCCGGCGCGTCGGGCGGCAGGGCGTCGACGAACTCGACCTGGTCGAGGCGGAACTTGATGGCCTCGCGCGCGGCCTGGGTCAGGCGCTGCGCGAGCGCCGCGCGGTCCACCTCGGGCTCCACCACCACGCGCAGGGTCAACACATCCCGGTGCGCGCGGCGGGTAATCACGGCCTGCCAGCCGCGCACTTCGACGAAGCGGGCCATCAGGTCCTCCAGCTGGCGGGGGTGCAGGAACATGCCCCGCACCTTGACGGCTGCGCCCACGCGCCCGCGCCAGCCCATGAGCCGCGGGGTGGTGCGCCCACAAGTGCAGGGCTCGGTGTTCAGCGCCGAAAGGTCGCCGGTGCCGAAGCGCACCAGCGCGTATTCGGTGTGGAAGAGGGTGACCACCACCTCACCGGTTTCGCCCGGGGGCAGGGGCTGGCCGGTGTTGATGTCGCAAATTTGCACCAGCACATCCTCGGGAATGTGCCAGCCATCTTCGGCTTCGCATTCGTAGCCCAGATTGCCACACTCTGCGGTGCCATAGCCCTGCCGCACCACCGGCACCCCCTTTTCGTGCAGCGCCTGCCGCAACGAAGGGGGCAGGGGCTCCGCGGTGACGAAGGCCTTTTCCACCCGCAGTGCCACGCCCATGGCCGCGGCCTTCTCGAGCAGCGCGTTGAGGTAAGAGGGCAGGCCCACATACCCGTTGACGCCCAGGGCGTGCATGGCCTGCACTTGCTGCTCCATATTGCCCACGCCGCCGGGCACCACCACACAGCCCACGGTCCGCAGACCTTCCTCGAACATGGCTCCGGCCGGGGTCAGGTGGTAGGCGAAGGCGTTGAGCACCACATCGCCGGGGCCAAAGCCCGCGGCCCGCAGCGCGGCAGCCCAGCGCCAGTAATCGGGCCGGTCGGCCTCGGGTTCGTAGATAGGCCCAGGGGATTGGAACACCCGCTTGAGCCGGGCCATGGGCACGGCCAGCAGGCCGCCGAAAGGCGGGTCCTGGGCCTGCAGCTCGGCCAGGTCGTCTTTGCGCAGCACGGGCAGGCGGGCCAGGTCCTCGGGGGTGCGCAAGTCGTCGGGGGTGAGGCCGGCCTGCTGCAAGCGCCGGGCGAAGCCAGGGGCGTGCTCGGCCAGGTGGCGAATGAGGGTCGGCAGGTCGCGCGGGGGCGTCATGGGCGGCTCTCCTGAAGGGCGGGGCGGCGGGCCATTTTTCCGCGTATCGGAAGCATGGAGCGCATCAGCTCAGCCACCGTTTGCGGCGCTTGTAGTGTTTGACCTCCCGATACGACTTGCGCTGGCCCACTTCGGTCAGGCCTAAGTAGAATTCGCGCACATCTGCGTTTTCCCGCAGCACTTCGGGCGTGCCGTCGAGGACGATGCGGCCGTTTTCCATAATGTAAGCATAATGCGCAATTTGCAGCGCCAGATTGGCGTTTTGTTCCACCAGCAAAATGGTGGTGCCTTGTTCGCGGTTGATGCGCTGGATGATGGCGAAAATTTCCCGCACCAGCAAAGGCGCCAGGCCCAGGGAAGGCTCGTCCAAAAGCATGAGCTTGGGCCGGGCCATGAGCGCGCGGCCGATGGCCAGCATCTGCTGCTCGCCCCCCGAAAGATAGCCGGCCCGACTGTGCCGCCGTTCCTTCAGGCGGGGGAAATAATGATAGACCATCTCCAGGTCTTCCCGGAACTCCTTCGCCGGGCGGGTGTAGGCGCCGGCCATCAGGTTCTCCTCGGTGGTCAAATGCTCGAACACCCGCCGGCCTTCCATCACCTGGAAGATGCCCAGACGCACGATGTCTTCCGCGTCCATCTTGTGGATTTCCACCCCTTCGAACACGATGGAACCGTCGGTGACCTCGCCGTCTTCGGGCTTGAGCAGGCCCGAGATGGCCTTGAGGGTGGTGGTTTTGCCCGCGCCGTTGGCGCCCAGCAAAGCCACGATTTGGCCCTGGGGCACTTCCAACGACAGGCCTTTGAGCACCAAAATGACCTTGTTGTAGATGACCTCGATATTGTTGACCTGGAGCATGGCCTTCTCCGTGGGCAAGGAGGGGGAAGCCCCCTGCCCAACCCCGCGGCCGGGCAGGGGGCGGTAGCGGCTTACGGTGCGGTGATGTAATCGGTCACTTGGGTCCACTGACCGCCGCTCACCTGGTAAATGCGAGAGCCCAGGTTGCCGCGGTGGCTTTCGGGCGTGAAGGAGATGGGATAAGTCACGCCGCCGGTTTCGTAGTTGGTCAGGGTTTCCAGCGCGGCCTTGATGTTGGGGCCGGTGACCTCTTTGCCTTCCTCGATGACCTTGCGAATGCCGGCGGTCATCACATCCATGGTATACCAGCCCTGGATGAAGTGCACATCGACCTTCTTGCCGTTGGCCTGGGCCCACTCGGTGGGCGTCTTGTGGCCCTCCACGGGCACGCTGGGCGGGGTGAAAGGCTGCACACCGTACACACCCTCAGCCGCATCGCCGGCCAGTTCGATGAAGAACTCATCCGAGCACCAGTTGAGGTTGATGATTTTCGCCTCCACCCCCTGGGCCTTGGCGTCTTTCACGAACACCGCCGCGGGGCTGGAAACGGTGTGGATGATGATGTAGTTGGCGCCGAATTCCTGGATGCGGGTCAATTCGGCCACATAATCCGTCGCGCCCTTGGGCATGGCCATGCTGATGAATTCCACGCCGTTGGCCTCGGCGAAGGCCTTGGCATCTTCCACCGGCGATTGGCCAAAGGGGCTGTCGTGGTGCACCAGGGCCACTTTGGGTTTGCCCTCGTTGCCGGCCGCGGCCCAGTCGTCCATGGCCCACTTGATGGCGATGATGGCCTGGTCCGAATAAGTGGTGCCGATGACGAAGTTATAGGGCGCCTCTTTGGGGTCCACCAGATTGGCCGAATACGAAGCGCTCATGAAGGGAATCTGGTCCGCGGCAATGCGGGAGCGCAGGGCCTCGGTGTCGCCCGTGCCCCAGCCCTGGAAGGCCACCACGCCTTCGCCCACGAACTGGGAGTACAGCTGCTCGGCCTGGTCCACCTTATAGGCATAGTCCGCGGAAATCAGCTCGATGGTGCGGCCGTTGATGCCGCCGTTGGCATTGAGCCAGGTCACATAGCCCTTGATGCCCTCCGCGTACGGCGCGCCCACATCCGAAGTCGGGCCGGTGAGGTCGAAGATGGCCCCCACCTTGATGGGCGCGGCTTCCCCGCCGCCACCGCCACCGCCGCAGGCGGCCAGCGCGGTCAACGCGGCCAGCAGCAAGACCACCAATGCGATACGAGCAGAGCGAGACATAAAACACCTCCCGAAAGGTTTGGAAGAGCGAACAGCGGCTAATAACTGAACGGCCACAACGCGAAGTAATTCTTGATGTCTTCCCAAATCTTCTTCAACCCTTCAGGCTCCAAAATGAGGAACAAGATGATGACCAGCCCGAAGGAGGCCTGCTGCAAGTAGGGGATGAACTCTTCCATCATGGGGAACACGCCCTGCAGCGAACGGCCCACATTGGTGAGGAAGGCCGGCAGCAAGGTCATAAAAGCCGCGCCGAACAGCGAACCCGAAATGGAGCCCAGCCCGCCGATGATAATCATGGCCAGATACAGCACCGACACATCGATGGTGAAACGCTCCCAGGTCACGATGCCCCGATAGTGGGCAATGAGCGCGCCCGCAGTGCCCACGAAGAACGACGACACCGCGAAGGCCAGCAGCTTGTAGGCGAACACATTGACGCCCATCACCTCCGCGGCGATGTCCTGGTCCCGAATGGCGATGAACGCCCGACCGTAACGGGTGCGGAACAAATTGGCCGTGAGCAGAGCCGTCAGGCCCACCAACAGCCACACAATCCAATAGAAGCGAAAGTCGGTGTTCACCCGCAAGTTGCCCACCATGGGCGGGGGAACCACCAGCGCGTCCACGCCGCCAGTGACGGCTTCCCAATGGGTGACCACCCAGATGATGATTTCCTGCGCGGCCAGGGTGGCGATGGCCAGATACAGCCCCTTGAGCCGCAACGAGGGAATGCCGAACAGCGCGCCCACGGCCGCGGTGGCCAGCGCGGCGATGGGAATGGTCAACCACCACGGCACGCCAAAGCGGGCGCTCAAAATGCCCGCGGTGTACGCGCCCACGGCCATGAACGCGCCCTGGCCTAAGCTGATTTGCCCCGTGTAGCCCACCAGAATATTCAGCCCAATGGCCCCAATGGTGGCGATGCCAATCTGGTTCATCAGGAAGATGGGGTACGGCTTCTTCCCCGCCAGGAAGGGGAACAGCAGCACGAACGCGATGAACAACCCCAAGCGCAGGCGCTCCAGCCAGGTGCGCCGCAGGGCCATGTCGGAACGATACGAAGTGTGGAAAGTGCCCGAAATCATGCACCACCTCAACGCTGTGCGGGATGACGCGCGCCGCGCAGGGCCGCGCGCGGCTGCTCACACCCGTTCGATGATTTCTTGCCCGAACAGGCCATACGGGCGAACCATCAGAATGACCACCAGCACGATGAACGACACCACCTGATTGAGCCCGCCGCCGATGTAACCGCCCACATACGCTTCCAGCAAGCCGATGATGATGCCGCCGATAATCGCGCCCGGGATGGAATCCAACCCGCCCAAAATCACCACCGGGAAGACCCGCAGCCCAAAATGGCTCAAATGCGGCCCCACGCCGATGATGTTGGCCACCAGCGCGCCGGCAATGGCCGCGGTCATGGCCGCGATGGACCAGGCCCAGGCGAACACCTTCTTCACGCTGATGCCCATGCTCATGGCCGCCTGCTGGTCATCGGCCACCGCGCGCATGGCAATGCCTTCGCGCGAGCGTTGGAAGAAGAAGGCGAACAGCAGCATCATCACCACGGCCACGGCAATGGCCCACAACCGGTCCGCGCCAATGGTAGCGCCCAGGAGGGTCACCGGCGTGCTGGGAATGAACGCAGGGAAGGCTTTGGGCTGGCTGCCCCAAATCATGCGCACAATGGCCTGCAGCAGGCTGCTCAAGCCGATGGTGGCCATGATGACCGAGATGATGGGCTCGCCGATGAGGGGCCGCAGCACCAAACGCTCCACCAGCACGCCCAGCAGCACGGCCACCAGCAGGGTCACCACCACGCCCAGGCTCCACGGCAGGCCAATTTGCACAATGGCGGCATACAGCATATACGCGCCAATCATGAGAAACTCGCCCTGGGCGAAGTTGATGACATCGCTGGCCTTGTAGATGAGCACGAAGCCCAGCGCGGCCAGGGCCAAAATCATGCCGTTGGTCAGGCCGGTGAGGGTGAGTTGCACGAAAGTATCCATGGTCACGCCTCGACGAAAGAATGCAGGCTCAGGCCGTCGCGGTCGACGGTTCCTCTAAACGCTCGATGCGCAGCTGGGTGCGAATGGTCGCGGTCGAACCGTCCTGGTAAGTGATGGTGGTCTCCACTTCCACCGTGTCCTGGTCGCCGTAGAGCGCGTCAATCAGGTCCTGATAGCGCTGGGCAATGAGCCGCCGGCGCACCTTGCGGGTGCGGGTGAGCTCCGCGTCGTCCGCATCCAGCTCCTTGTGCAGCAGCAGGAACCGACGGATGCGGGCCGCGGGGGGCAAATCTTCGTTGGCCCGGGCCACATACTCCCGAATGAGCGCATACACCTCGGGCTTTTGGGCCAGGTCGGTGTAGGTGGTATAGGGGATGAGCCGGTTCTCGGCCCACTTGCCCACATTGGCGAAGTCGATGTTGATGAACGCGGTCACATAGGGCCATTGCCCACCGAAGACCACGGCTTCTTTGATATAGGGGCTGAACTTGAGCTTGTTTTCGATGAATTGCGGGCTGAACTTGGTGCCGTCGGCCAGGGTCATCACATCCTTGGCCCGGTCGATGACGATGAGGTGCCCATCTTCGTCCAGATAGCCGGCGTCGCCCGAGTGCAGCCAGCCTTCCTCGTCGATGGTCTTGCGGGTGGCCTCCTCGTCGCCAAAGTAACCCACCATCACCGCCGGCGAACGCATGAGAATTTCGCCCGTTTCCTCGTCGATGCGAATCTCGGTTTCGGGGATGGGCAGCCCCACGGTTTGGAACTTGATGTCGCCATCGCGGTGCACCACCGCGATGCCGCTGATTTCGGTTTGGCCGTAAATCTGCTTCAGGTTGACGCCTAAGGCGTGGAAGAAGCGGAACACATCGGGCCCCAAGGCCGCGCCGCCGGTGTAAGCCCGTTTGAGGTGCCGCAGACCCAGCTGGTCCTTGATGGGCTCGAAGACCAGCCAGCGGGCCAGAAAATACTTGAAGCGCAGGCCCGCCGAGGGGGTTTCTTTGCGGAACCGGGCATCGGCCATGGCGTAACCGATGGGCATGGCCCAGTTGTAGAACCAGCGCTTGAGGCGGGTGGTATCTTCGATTTTCACCTGCACCTGGCTCACCAGGCTTTCCCAAATGCGGGGCGGGCTGAACATCACCTGCGGGCCGATTTCACGAATATCGTGTTGCACGGTCTCGGGTGCTTCGGGGAAGTTGATTTTGAAGCCCACATACAGCCCCGCGGCCACGCACATCATCTGCTCGCCAATCCAGGCCAGGGGCAAAAACGACACATACTCGTCGTCGGGCTCCAGCGGGTCCACAGCCATGAGGTTTTTGGCCATGCTGAGCAGGTTGCGATGGGTGAGCATGGCCAGCTTGGGCCGCGCGGTGGTTCCCGAAGTGGTGGACAGGATGGCCAGGTCCGTGGCCTGGCCCTTTTCCACCTGGGCTTCGTAGAAGCCGGGGTTTTCGGCCTCGAATTTGCGGCC
>JALSPJ010000208.1 GCA_026985995.1 Anaerolineales bacterium | reverse complement strand
GCGGGAAGAGGGCCACTTCGGCGCCGTCGGGCAGGGGGTCGTCGTCGCCGGCGTAAGTCTGGTTCACGGCCACCAGCGCGCGGGCGATGTTCTCCGCGGCCTGGGGGAAAGCCTGGGCCAGGGCCTGGCGCAGGTCGGCCACCGTCGCGCCGGGCGCGACCTCCCACGCCAACGCCGACCGCCCGATGCGCTCCTTCAAGGTGGCGAAGAGCAAAACGCGAATGCGGGGCATGGTACACTCCTGAAAAGTTTTCGGATGGTTATTATACCGGCAGGAGGTGCGTGATGAAACTGAAAGGATGGTTTCTCCAAAGCCTGGGAATGAAGCGTTGGGGATGGATGGCTTTGTTGTGGTTGGTGGTCGGCTGCGCGGCGGTTTGGGGGGAACCGACCCGCGGGGCCGGGGCGCGGATGCCGACGCCCACGCCCCCTCGCCCGATGCAGGACGGGCAACGCCCACCGCCCACGCCGGTTCCCCCCACCCAGGCCCGGCCCACGCCCGCGCCCGCCCTGTGGCTGCGCACCAATCCCGGCGGCGGCGGCGCGTTCAACGCCGCGCTCACCACGCCCCATGACCTGTGGCTGGTGGCCAGCGACCTCAGTGGGCTTTACCTCTCCCACGACCAGGGGCAGCACTGGGAAGCCGTGGGCGCGGCTCAGGGCCTGACCGAAACCCATGTGGACGCGCTGGCCGGGCAGCCGGCCGCGCCTTATGCCTTGTTCGCCGGGACCGAAAACGGCATTTTTCGCAGCAGCGACGACGGCCGCACCTGGCAGCCCGTGCTCACCCACGGCTATGTGAGCGCACTGGCCTTCGCGCCTACCGCACCCCAACAAGGCTATGCCGCGGTGCACAGCACCTACGACCAGGCCGATGCCCAAATCTACGCCACCACCGACGGCGGACTCACCTGGGCCCCCGTGTCCGGTTCCACCCTGCCCCCGGGGCTGCGGGTCATCAAGCTGGCCGTGGCCGCCAATGACCCCAACCGCCTGTATGTGCTCAGCGGCGAGGACCGCTTCGCCTGCGGCCCCGCGGCCTTGTTCACCAGCCCCGATGGCGGGCAAACCTGGCAGCAGCTGGCCGCTTCTGTGGGCCAGGTGATGGATTTCGCCCTGGACCCGGTGCGGCCCGACCATCTCTATTTTTCGACTTATGGCGATGTGTGGGACCCCGGTTACGCGTGCGTGCACGACGACCCGGCCGGCGGGTGGGTGTACCACGGCCCGGCCCTCACCGATGGCCCCTGGCAGCAGCTCGGCCCCGCAGTGGGTTCCCGCAACTGGCTGCTGTGGCCCCACCCTCAGCAGGCCGATGTGTTGCGAGCCCTGGACACCGACGCCCGGGAACTGTGGCTGTGGGATGGCAGCACCTGGACCTGGCAAAGCGATGCCAATGATTGGAACCCCGGTTGGGCCGAACCCTTCCTGGCCTTCAGCGTGCCCTTCAGCGGCGATGCCAAAGCCTGGGCCCCGCACCCCACGGACCCGAATGTGCTTTTGTGGGTCGACTCGCAGTTCGTGTGGACCACCCATGACGGGGGACAGACTTTCTTCCCCGCGCATACGCAGGAGGTGGTCCCCGGTCAGTGGCGCTCCACCGGGGTGGACAATATCGTGCCGTTCGACTTGGCCGTGAGCCCCGATGGCCAATGGCTGCTGGCCGCGCTGGCCGATTTGGGCTGCTGGCGCAGCCGCAACGCGGGCTTCGGCTGGGAGATGTGCAACGATCCCGCGTCCACGGGCGGTTGGAACGGCTATGGCGGCAATAGCATGACGGTGCTGCTGGACCCGGCCCGGCCCGGGGTGGTGTGGATGCCTCAGGCCCCGGACCTGGAGGGCCCGTATACCCTGCTGCGCAGCGACGCGTATGGCGACGCCTGGCGGCCTTCGTCCCAGGGGTTGCCCACCGACTCGCTCAGCGGCTTGAGCCTGGACCCGAGCAGTCCGGTGGCGCAGCGCACGCTGTTCGTGACCGCGGGCGGTGATGTGTATCGCAGCACCGACGACGGGCAAAGCTGGTCCCTGGCGCTGGCCTGCGGCGGTTGCCGGGTGACCGCGGTGAGCCCCGACGGGCGGGTGGTGCTGGCCGGCGGTGAGGCCGGGCTGTGGCGCGCCGATGCGCACGCGTTGCGCGCCGGCTGGGAGCAGGTGTTCCCTCCGGTGCCGCCCGATTACCCCGGCGCCGCGTTTTGGGATGCGGGCTGGAACGGTGTGGCCGCGATACGCTTCGACCCGCGGGTGCCCGGCCGGGTGTGGGCCGCGGTGCACGGCCCCGGACAGGGTGTGTGGCGCAGCGACGACCTGGGCCGCACCTGGCAGCCCGTGCTCACCCGCGACGATGTGTGGGATGTGCTGCCCACGGGCGACGCGGTGTGGGTGGCCACCAGCTCGGCCCGCGCCGCGGGGGGGTATGACCCCACCAGCGCGGGGGTGCTGCGGGGCGACGCCAAAGGTCGCAGCTGGCAGCCCTTCAACCCCGGCCTGGCCTGGCCCTTTGCCGTGCGTTTGGCCGTGGACGACCAGGGCACCTTGTGGGCCGCTCTGCCGGGCCTGGGCTATGCCTGGCTCGGGGGCGCGGGCCCGTAGCGCCCTGGCGCGGGGCCGGTCCGTCGGGTTCCTCAAAGTCCTGGCCCTGGCTGGCCGGCCCCTTTCTTTTTTCTCCAAAAAGGGATATACTGCCCGCGTCGCGCCTGACCACATCCCCTTTTCCAGAGGAGTATCGCCATGACCGAAACCGAATTTCCCGCCACCGTTGAGGTGCGCGCCAACTGGAGCCGGGCGCGCCTCATCGAAGCCGCGCTGGCTTCGGGCCGCGGGCAATTGAGCCACACCGGCGCGCTGGTCATCAACACCGTGCCCTACACCGGCCGCTCGCCGAACGACAAGTTCCTGGTGCGCGAGCCCAGCAGCGCGGACAAAATCTGGTGGGGCGAGGTCAATCGGCCCTTCGACGAAGCCGCGTTCGAGCGCCTCAAGGCCCGGGTCTTGGCCTACCTGCAAGGCAAAGGCGTGGTCTACGCCCACACCCTGCGGGCCGGCGCGCACCCGCGGCACAGCATCCGGGTGCGCATGTTCACCGAATCCCCGGCCCACGCGCTGTTTGCCACCATCATGTTCCGCCCCGACAACGAAGAAGGCGAACCCTTCCGCACTTACACCATCTACCACGCGCCCTACTTCAAGGCCAACCCCGCGGAAGACGGCACCAACTCCGAGGCCTTCGTCATCTTGCACCTGGGCCGTGGGGAAATCATCATCGGCGGCACGCCCTACGCCGGCGAGGTCAAGAAGTCCATCTTCACCGTGCTCAACTACGAACTGCCCGAGCGCGGGGTGCTTTCCATGCACTGCTCGGCCAACTATGGCCGCGAGACGGGCGATGTGAGCCTGTTCTTCGGCCTGTCGGGCACGGGCAAAACCACCCTTTCCATGGACACCGAGCGGGTCATCGTGGGCGACGATGAACACGGCTGGGGCGAAGACGGCGTGTTCAACTTCGAAGGCGGCAGCTACGCCAAGGTCATTCGCATCTCGGCCAAGTATGAGCCCCTCATCTATCAGGCCAGCCAGCGCTTTGGCGCCATTTTGGAGAATGTGGTGCTGGACCCGGAAACCCGCACGGTGGACTTCGACGATGCGCGCTTTACCGAAAACACCCGGGCCTCCTTCCCCTTGTCGTTTTTGCCCAATGTGGAACCGACGGGTCGGGCCGGGCACCCGCGCACGGTCTTCTTCCTGGCCGCGGATGCCTTTGGCGTGTTGCCGCCCCTGGCCCGCCTGACGCCGGAGCAAATTCGCGATTACTTCCTGCTGGGCTACACGGCCAAGCTGGCCGGCACCGAGCGGGGGGTCAAGGACCCGCAGGCCACCTTCAGCCCGTGCTTCGGCGCGCCGTTCCTGGTGCACGAACCCAAACGCTACGCGGCCATGCTGGTGGATTTCGTGGCCAAGCACGGCGCGTCGGTGTGGCTGCTGAATACGGGCTGGACCGGTGGGCCGTATGGCGTGGGACATCGTATGCCCTTGCCCCACACCCGGGCCATGGTGCACGCGGTGCAGGGCGGCCTGCTCGACGATGCCGAAATGGAGCAGGAGCCTTACTTTGGCCTCTGGATTCCGCGCGCGGTGCCCGGGGTGCCCGCTGAAGTGCTGCGGCCCTGGGAGACCTGGGCCGACCGGGCGGCGTATGAGGAGCAGGCCCGGGCCCTCAAAGCCCGTTTCGATGAGGTTTTGGCGCGCGTGCGCTGAGTTTGGCGGTTTTAGGTGGAACCGGCGGGGGTGCGGCGGCCGCGCCCCCGCCGGGCATTAATGCGTATAGCCAGCCATCTACCATCTACCATCTTCCACCCTCTACCCCTCCCCCCTCACAACCCCGGAATCACCGCCCGGGCGATGAGAAAGTAAATCAGCAGGCCCGTGCCGTCGATGAGGGTGCTCATCAGCGGCCCACTGATGTGGGTGGGGTCGATGCCTAAGGACGAGGCCACCAGGGGCACGAAAGTGGCCACCGTGCTGGCCCACAAAATGACCGCGAAAATGGTCAACGACACGGCCCAGGCTACATGATAATCCACCCCCCACAGCTCGGCCCGCAGAAAACCCACCGCGCCAATGGCCACCCCCAGCAGGGCCGCCACCCGCACTTCCCGCCACCAGGCCCGCAGCGCATCGCGCGGCCGCACTTCCTTCAGCACCAGAGCCCGAATGACCGTGGCCACGGTCTGGCTGCCCACATTCCCCCCGGTGCCGATGATGAGGGGGATGAAGATGGACAGGCTGATGACCCGCCGCAATTCCCGGTCGAACATGCGCAGCACCGAGCCGGTGTAGCTGCCGGCCACGAAAAGCAGCAGCAGCCAGGGGAACCGGGAGCGGAAGACTTCGGTCAGCTTTTGTTCCCAGTAGGGCTTTTCGGCCAGGGGCTCGCTTTCCACGCCGCCTAAGTGCAAAATGTCCTCGCTGGCTTCTTCCTCCAGCACATGCATGATGTCGTCGTAAGTGACCACACCGATGAGGCGCTTGTGGTCGTCCACCACGGGCACGGCCGCTAAGTCGTACTTCTTCATCACCCGGGCCACTTCTTCCTGGTCGGTCCACGCATCCACCGCAATGACTTGCGGGTCCATCAAATCGCCAATGCGGGTGCCGGGCGGTGCGGAGACCAGTTCCCGCAGGTCCACCACGCCCACCAGGTGCTGCGCGTCGTCGATGACGAAGAGATAGAAGGGAATGTCGATGTCCTCGTCCGCGTCTTCCTGCTTGAGCGCGCGCAAGAAGGCGATGACATCGTCCACCGTCGCGTCCTGCTGCAGGGCCACGAACGCGGTGGTCATCAAGCCGCCCGCGGTTTCGTCGGGATATTGCAGCAAAGGCGCGACCTCGGCCGCGTCTTCCATCTCGGCCAGCAGGGTTTCCACCAGCTCGGGCGGCAGGTCGCCTAAAAGGTCGGCCGCGTCGTCGGGCTCCATCTCGTCCAGAATGTCGGCCAGCCGGTCGGGGTGAATGTCGTCGGCCAGGTCCGCGGCCACTTCTTCGTCCAGCTCTTCGAAGAGCTCGGCCGCGGTTTCCACATCCAGGTGGGCCACCAGGTCCTCCCGCTCGTCCGCGGGCAGGCGGGTGACCACTTCGGCCCGGTCCGCGGGGTGCAGGGCCCGCAGCGCTTCCGCAGCCTGCTGGTAGCGGCCTCGTCGAATGAGGTCGCGCACCTGGGCGATGAGGGTATCCAACGCTTCGGCGGTATGGGTGGGCATAGGCGGCTCCTGCTGGGGGAAAGGGTGTGGGCCGGGGGCCCAAGGGTTGATGATAACACGGTTGGCCCGGCGCCCCAGGGGTATAATGACCCTGGGAGCGGCAAACTGGGCCCTGGTTCAGGCGCCTGGGCACGCGCGCCGGGCCCGGTTGGGGGAACCGCTCGCCGCGGCCGCGCGGCTCGGTCGCGGCGGAGCCCTTCCCCCAAAACCGCCCGTTTTGGAGGAGCGGCGACCATGGCGGCGACCATTTTGCTGGTGGAAGACGACCCCAACCTGGCCGAGACGCTGGCCTACGCGCTGGAGCTGCGGGGCTACACCGTGCTGCGGGCCGAAGAGGGGTGGGCGGCCCTGCGCCTGGCCCAGGAGGCGCAACCGCATTTGGTGCTGCTGGATTGGATGCTGCCGGGCCTGGACGGGCTGGAAGTGTGCCGGCGCTTGCGCCAGCGGGGTTTCCAGGCTCCTATTTTGATGCTTACGGCGCGCGACGCGGAGGTGGACCGGGTGCGCGGTCTGGAAGAGGGCGCGGACGACTACATCACCAAGCCCTTCAGCATGCGAGAGCTCATGGCCCGCATTCACGCCCACCTGCGCCGGGCGCAGCGCACCGCCGCGGAGCCGTCGCCCGTGGATGCTCAGCGCCTGGTGTTCGACGATTTGGTCATCGATGTGCCCCGGCATCAGGTCACGCTGGCCGGTCGGCCCCTGGCTCTTAAGCCCAAGGAGTTCGATTTGCTGCTGTTCCTGGCCCGCCATCCGGGGCGGGTGCTCTCCCGGGCGTTGATTTTGGAGCGGGTTTGGGGGTGGGAATTTCACGGCGGCAGCCGCACCGTGGATGTGCACATTCGCTGGCTGCGGGAGAAAATCGAGCCCGACCCGGCCCATCCCCGGCGCATTGTGACCGTGCGGGGGGTGGGCTATCGCTTCGAGGGGTGACATGTCGCGCGCGGTGGGTGTGCTGTTGGCCGTGGCGCTGGCTGCGCTGGCCGGGTGGGCTGCGGCCCGGGCCCAAACCGGGTTGGCCGGGCTGGCCGGTGGGGCCGCACTGGCCCTGCTGGCGCGCGCAGGATGGCTGTGGCTGCGGCACCGCCGGGGCCTGACAGCCCTGCAGCACGGCCTGGAGCGCCTGGCCCAGGGGCAGCCGTCCGCGCGCTTGCATCAGCCAGCCGACGCTCGCCTGGCGCCCTTGTACGCGGCGTTCAACCGCCTGGCCGCGGGGCTACAGCAGCAGCGGGCCCAAAGCGCGGCCGGGCAGGCCCAGCTGCAGGCCGTGTTGGAGCACATGGCCGACGGCGTTCTCATCGTCGATGGCCAGGGCCGGGTGCAACGCCTCAACCCCGCGGCCGCGCGGCTGTTGGCCCTGGACCGCGAGACGGCCCAGGGCCGTCCCTTTTCCCAGGTGGTGTGGGACCACCGCCTCATCGAAGCCTGGCGCGCCTGCCGCGACCAGGGCCGGGAGCAGGTGCACTTGCTGGAGCAGGGGGGCCAAACTTTCGTCCACGCCATTTTCACCCCTTTGGGTGGAACCGACGCCGGGCGGGCCTGTTTGGTGATTTTGCAAGACCTCAGTCGCATTCGGCGCCTGGAAACGGTGCGGCGGGATTTCATCGCCAATCTCTCCCACGAGCTGCGCACGCCTTTGGCCGGCCTCAAGGTGCTGGTGGAAACCCTGCTGGACCTGGGGCCTGCCCGAACTACGGACGCGGCGCGCTTGCTGCAGCGCATGGACGAGCAGGTCGATTATCTGGCCCGCCTGGTGCAAGACCTGCTGGACCTGTCGCGCCTGGAAGCCGGGCCGGCGCGGTTGCAACTGCAGCCCCTGCCCCCGGCCCAGGTGCTGGCCCTGGCCGAGCGCCTGCGCCCCCAGGCCGAACGCAAAGGGGTGGCTTTGGAAATACGCCCGCCCGCGGCTCGGCTTCCCGCAGTGCTGGCCGACCCGGACCGCATCGCGCAGGTGGTGGGCAATCTGGTGCACAATGCCATCAAGTTCACCCCGCCCGGCGGCCGCGTGACCCTGTGGGCCGAGACCGACGGCGAGGGCGTGCGCTTCGTGGTCGCGGATACCGGCATGGGCATCGCGGCCGAAGATTTGCCGCGGGTGTTCGAGCGCTTCTACAAAGGTGACCGGGCCCGGCGTTCCCAGGGCAGCGGTTTGGGCCTGGCCATTGCCAAGCATCTGGTGGAAGCCCACGGGGGGCGCATCGGCGTCGAAAGCCGGCTGGGGCAGGGCAGCCGCTTTTGGTTTTGGCTGCCCGCGGCGTTAACCGAGCGTTAACGCCTTTGGCCGTCCGCGCCGCGCAGTCGTTAACCTGTCGGGGGTATGCTGAGGCCCGTAAGCGCCCCTTCCCCGCCGTGCGTGGCGGCTCGCGGCGCCGCGGAGTGCAGGGGCAGCAATCCACCCTGTGGAGGTGACAGATGACGCGCAAACGCATGACCGCCCTGGCCCTTTGGGGCGCGTTGTTGGTCCTTATGGCCGGGCTGTGGGGTTGCGGCAACCCCGTGGTGAGCACGCCGGTGCTCAACAGCACGGCCATCGCCGCTATGACCGCGGTGGCTGCCCAGGGTGGTTTGGCCACCCCGGCGTCGGCCCCGGTGCAGTCCCAGGCCGCGGCCCCGGCCCCCACCGGCAACGCCCAGACCCCCACCGTGGCCGACGGCCAAATCGTGCTGCCGGCCATGGACCCGGCCGAGTA
>JALSPJ010000207.1 GCA_026985995.1 Anaerolineales bacterium | reverse complement strand
TGGCCCGGGCTGGGTTCGACGGCATGAGCGTGGCCACCAACCACATCAAGAATTGCGGCCTGCTGGATTGCGGCGACCGGGCCTTTTTTGACACCCTGGCCGCGCTGCGTTCGGCCGGGCTGTGGACCGTGGGCGCGGGCCCGAATCTGGAAGCCGCGCTGCAACCCGTGGTGCTGGATGTGCAAGGCGTGCGTTTCGCGTTCGTTTCGCTGGGCTATATTGAGCCGCGAGCCTTCGCCGGGCCGCAAACGCCGGGCATCGCGGTGCTCACCGAGGAGAACCTGCGCCGCGCGGTGGCCCTGGCCCGGGCGCAAAACCCCGATGTGCTCATCGCCCTGCCTCACTGGGGGCCCGAATATGACCCCCGGCCCACCTTTTTGCAGCGCCGCTTCGCCCGGGCCTTCGTCGACGCGGGAGTGGATGTGGTGGTGGGCAACCACTCCCATGTGGTGCAGGGCATGGAAATCCTGGACGGGGTGCCGGTGTTTTATTCCTTGGGCAATTTCATGTTCGACCAGAACTGGTCCCGGGAGACCCGGCAAGGGGTGATGCTGGTGCTGCATTTTGCGGGCCCGCAGCTGGTGGGCTGGCGTTACATCCCCACCGTGGCCGATGGTGACGGCGTGGTGCACCTGGCCGGGCCCGACGATGCGGCCGCGACGCTGCAGCGCATTTGGCAGGCCAGCCCTGCAGGCCTGCTGCCCACGCCAACCCTGCCCCCATGGCCGTGAATGCCTGCCGCCGGGGGCCAGGAGCGGTGGGCGTGGCCGAGGTGTGGCCAGGGTGAGCTGAGGCCCTCACGCAGCGCCGCGGCGCGCGGTGCGCGTCGGTTCCCCCAGGTCCTCCGCATAGTGGCAGGCCACCCAGTGGCCGGGCTCCAGCTCCCGCAGCTCGGGCTCGGCATCCGCGCAATCGGGCCGGGCAAAGGGGCAACGGGGGTGGAACCGGCACCCCGATGGCGGGTTGAGGGGGCTGGGCACATCGCCGGGCAGGATGATGCGCTCGCGTTTGACCGTGGGGTCGGGCACGGGCACCGCAGAGAGCAGGGCCTGGGTGTAGGGGTGCAGCGGCCGCTGGAAGATGGCATCCCGGTCCGCGATTTCCACGATTTTGCCCAGATACATCACCGCCACCCGGTTGGAGATGTGTTCCACCACGGCCAGGTTGTGGGCGATGAACAGGTAGGTCAGGCCGAATTCTTCTTGCAAATCCCGCAGCAGGTTGAGAATTTGGGCCTGGATGGAGACATCCAGCGCGGAGACGGGTTCGTCGAGGACGATGAACTTGGGCCGCAGCACCAAGGCCCGGGCAATGCCCACCCGCTGGCGCTGCCCGCCCGAAAACTCGTGGGGATACCGCTGCGCGTGGTAGGGCTCCAAGCCCACGCGGCGCAGCATGTCGATGACCATCTGCTCCCGCTCCCGTCGGGTTCCAATGCCGTGAATGTGCAGGCCCTCGGCGATGGACTGGCCCACTGGCACCCGCGGGTCCAGGGAGGAAAAGGGGTCCTGGAAGACGATTTGCATCTCCCGGCGCAGGGCCTTGAGTTCCTTGCCTTGCAGGTCGAAGATGTTGACCCCCCGGAAGTAGGCCGCGCCCCGGCGGGGTTCCAACAGGCGCAGAATGGTTTTGCCCACCGTGGTTTTGCCGCAGCCGCTTTCGCCCACCAGGCCCAAAGTCTCGCCTTCGTTGATGCTGAACGATACGCCGTCGACGGCTTTGACCCAGGCCACCACCCGGCGCAGCACGCCGCCGTGAACCGGGTAGTAATTGGCCAGGTCTTCCACCTGCAGCAAGGGGGTGTCGTTGGGTTGCGGCGGGGCCGCCGCGGTGGAGGCAACGGGGGAGGGGCTCATGGCGTTTGCTCCGCAGCGGGGGTGGCTTGGGGCTGGGGCTGGTAGAGCCAGCAACGCACCAGGTGGTGCTCGGCCACGGGCAGCAAGTCAGGCTCGGTTTGGGTGCACACTTCCAGCTGCTGTTCCACCCGGGCCTGGCAGCGGGAAGCGAAGCGGCAGCCCGGGGGCAGGTTCACCAGGTTGGGCACCGTGCCGGGGATGGTGTTCAGGCGTTCCTGACGGCGGCCCAATACGGGCACCGAGGCAATGAGGCCCTGGGTGTAAGGGTGCTGGGGCCGGGCGAAGAGCTCTCGCACCGGGGCCTGCTCGACGATGCGACCGGCATACATCACGGCCACCCGGTCCGCGGCTTCGGCAATCAGCCCCAGGTCGTGGGAAATCAAAATCACCGCGGTGCCGAAGCGCTCCCGCAGTTCCAGGATGAGGTCCATGATTTGGGCCTGGATGGTCACATCCAGCGCGGTGGTGGGTTCGTCGGCGATGAGCAGTTTGGGCCGCAGGGCCAGGGCCATGGCAATCATCACCCGCTGGGCCTGGCCGCCCGAAAGCTGGTGCGGGTAGGCGTGGGCCTTGCTTTCTGGGTCCGGCAGGCCCACCAAACGCAGCAGCTCCACGGCTTTGGCCCAGGCGGCTTTTTTCTTCATGCCCTGGTGCACTTGAAAGACCTCGGCGATTTGGTCGCCAATGGAAAAGACGGGGTTGAGGCTGCTTTTGGGCTGCTGGAAAATCATGGAGATGCGATTGCCGCGAATGTGGCTCATCGCGGCTTCGTCCAGCGCCAGCAGGTTTTGCCCCTCGAACCACACCTGGCCCTCGACGATGCGGCCGGGCTCGTCGACTAAGCGCAAGATGGAAAAGGAGGTGACGCTTTTGCCGCAGCCGCTTTCGCCCACCAGGCCCAGAATTTCGCCGGGGTAAACCTGCAGGTCCACCCCGTCCACGGCTTTGACCACGCCGTCTTCGGTGAAGAAGTAGGTTTTGAGACCGCGCACATCCAGCAGGGGTTGGGTCACAGGGGCCTCCTCATTGTTTCAGCCGCGGGTCCAGGGCATCGCGCAGACCGTCGCCCAGCAGGTTGAAGGCCAGCACGGTAATCATAATGGCCAACCCGGGGAAGAAGACCAGATGGGGCGCGGTGAAGACCTGGTTGCGCTCGGTGCCCAGCATGGTGCCCCACTCGGGGGTGGGCGGTTGTGCACCCAGGCCCAAGAACGACAGCGCGGCCGCGTCCAGAATGGCCGTAGCCACGCCCAAAGTGGCCTGCACGATGAGGGGCGGCAACGCGTTGGGCAGAATGCGGCGCAGCAAAATGTGCGCGTGCCCCGCGCCCAGGGCCCGGGAGGCCTGCACGAATTCCCGCTCTTTGAGCGAGAGCACGCTGGCCCGCACCACGCGCGCGTATACCGGGGTGGAAACAATGGCAATGGCCAGCAGCGCGTTTTGCAGCCCCCGGCCCAGCACCGCGACGATGGCAATGGCCAAAAGCAGCGAGGGAAAGGCCATCAACACATCCATGAGCCGCATGATGACATTGTCGACCCAGCCGCCCGCGTAGCCACTGATGGCCCCCAGCAGGGTTCCGGCGATGATGGCAAAGGTCACCGTGGTGAAGCCCACGAACAACGACACCCGGGTGCCGTAGATGACCCGGCTGAACACATCCCGGAAGTTGCCGTCGATGCCCATGATGTGTTGGGGCTTGTCGGGCGGGCAGCCCAGCAGGTGAATGCACGGCGCTTCGCGCTTGCGCACATCTTCCTTGCCGATGAGCACTTCCAGGGGGTCATAGGGCGCGATGACGGGCGCGAAAATGGCCGTGAGCACGAGCAACAGCAAAATCAGGCCGCCCACCTGGGCCGAACGCTGGCGCAGCAGGCGCCGCCAAGTCAGGCGCCACAGGCTCGCGGGGCGAATTTCTGCCGCGGAGACTTCCGACGATGTCGCCATGGGTATGCCTTCCTCCAACCAACCACCAACTACCAACTTCCAATTGCTAACTTCCAACCACCAACCACCAACTTCCAACCACTACCTTCCACCTACTCCAACCGAATACGCGGGTCCACCAGCACATACGACAGGTCCACCAGCAGGTTCACGCCCACATAGATGAGGGCGATGACCACGGTGAAGCCCTGAATGACGGGGTAATCGCGGGCCGTGATGGCCTCGAAGAGCATGCGGCCTACGCCGGCGAAGCTGAAAATGGTTTCAGTGAGCACCGCGCCCGAAAAGAGCAGGCCCACTTGCAGGCCGATGATGGTGACGATGGGCAACAGCGCGTTGCGCAGCGCGTGTTTGAGGATGACGATGTGGCGGCGCAACCCCTTGGCCCGCGCGGCTTTGATGTAGTCTTGCCGCAGCACTTCCAGCATGGACGAGCGGGTCATGCGGGCGATGATGGACAGGGGAATGGTGCTCAAAGCCATGGCCGGCAGGGCTAAGTGCTGCAGCGCATCTTTGAGCACGGCCCAATCCCGGGTGATGAGGGAATTCAGCACATACATGTTGGCGAAGAATTCCAGCACGAAGTAACGCGCGCCCTCGGTGCCCACATCCCAGCCGAAGACTTCATAGAAGGGCTTGGCCACCACCCCGGCCGAAAGCCGGCCCGCGGGCGGCAGCCAGAAAGGCGTATCTTTGAGCAGGAGCGCAAAAGTGTAGGCCAAAATTAAACCCAGCCAGTACACAGGCATGGAAACGCCCGTATTGGCCAGCACCATGGTGCCCACATCCACTGGCGAGTTGCGGTAGACCGCGGAAATGATGCCTAAGGGGATGCCGATGAGCACCGCCAGGGTGAGCGCGGCCAGGCTGAGCTCCACCGTGGTGGGCAGGCGTTCCAAAATGATGATGGAAACCGGTCGGCTGAAGCGGATGGAGGTTCCCAAATCGCCCCGCAGCACTTTGCCCATGTACACCGCAAACTGCACGGGGACCGGGTCGTTGAGCCCGTGCTCTTCGTAGAAGCGCTCGCATACCTCGGGAGTGGCCTTTTCGCCCAACATGGCCTTGCACGGGTCTCCCGGGATGGCCCGCGCCAGCACGAAAGTGACCAGCAAAATGCCGAAAAGTACGGGGATGGCGAGGAGCAAGCGGCGGATGGTGTATTGCAGCATGGCGGCTCCGCAAGGTGAGCAGGGGGTGCGGGAACCGGCGAAGGACCGGCTCCCGCACCGCGATTCAAGAGGGTGAGGACTTATTCCTCAGGCTTGTTCATCAAGCCGAAGAGGTAATCGGCATACTCGAACGCGCCCGTGTTGCCCACATGGTAGGGGCTGGCCGCGTTGAGCAGCGCGTCCCAGGTGCGCACCACATCGTTGGCGTCCACGGTGGAACCGTCGTGGAACTTGAGGCCCTGGCGCAGGTAGCAGGTGAACACGGTGGAGTCTTCGTTGGCTTCGCACTTCTCGGCCAGCGCGGGCACGGCCTCGCCGTCCGCGTTGTAGCGATAGAGGCCTTCGCCCACCATCTTGCACGCGTCGAGGGATTCGCCGTCGGTCTCGTCCGCGCAGTACAGGCTGATGGGCTCCGCGGCCTTCATGTAAACCAGGGTGTCCCGGTCGCCGGGCACGAAGGTTTGCAGGTCCGGCGGGCCGAGGACCGCGGCCTTGGCGTTCTGCACATCCGCGCGGGCCGCGTCGGCCGCCGCGCCGTGCGCCACGGGAATCATGGGCACCAGCTCGCGAATGGCATTGTTGGCCTGTTCATAGTAGGGCCGGGCCTTTTCGGGGTCGGCAATGGTGGAGGCCTGCTCCAGCGGCTCGTAGATTTCGGGGTAGGGCTCGCCGAACTGCGGGTTGTTGCGGCTGAAGTGGAAGTCTAAGAAGTTGGTCACATGCAGGTAGTCCGCGCCCCAACCCAGCAGGTAGAGGCCGTCCAGCTTGCCAGCGGTGGATTGGGCGATGAATTCACCCGATTCCATGACCACCACCTCGGCCTCGATGCCCAAGTTGTCACGCAGCTGGGTTTGGATTTCCACAGCCACCAGGCCCGGCTCGGGCAGGTAGACCCGGAACACATCCCGGTAGTAAATCTTGGTGCGGAAGCGGATGCCGTCCTCACCCCGGGGCAGACCGGCCTCGTCCAGGAGCGCATTGGCCGCGTCGGGGTCGAAGTCATACCACGGCTCACCCACGCACCCGTTGGGGATGCTGCAGGGAGTGAAGAAGTCGGCCACTTCGGAGCCTTCGGGGTAGAAGTTCTTCACGATGCGCTCGCGGTCGATGCCCATGGCCAGGGCCTTGCGCACCCGCACATCGTTCCACGGCTCGAAGGTGTTGGTGATGCCGATGTAGAAGATGTTGGGGTTGGGCACGGGCAGGAACTGCAGGTTGGGGTCGTTCTTGACGGTCTCGTAGTCATCGGGGCTCAGCTTGGTGATGTAGTCCACGGTGCCGGCCTGCAGCTCCAGCAAACGCTGCGCGCCCTCGGTGGCCCAGCGGAAGACCAGGGTCTCGGTCTTGGCCGGGCCGGCCCAGTAGTCGTCGAAGCGCTTGAAGATGATGCTGTCGCCCCGGTTCCATGATTCAATCATGTAGGGTCCGGCGCCAATGGGGTGCGACAGCAGGGTTTCCTTGTTTTCTTCGTTGGCGTTGGCCTCAATCCACTCTTGCGGATAGATGAAGAAGGGCGTGAACGCGATCTTGGCCATGAACGCGGGGTCGGGTTCGCACATGGTGAAGCGCACGGTGTACTCGTCCAGCGCCTCGATGGCCTTGATCTTGTTGTCCTTGCACTCGGCGGTCACCGAGAGGGGCTCGAAGCCCTGCGCTTCTTCGGTCGCGGCCTCGGTGGCCTCGGCCTGCGGTGCGGCCGTTTCCTGGGCCGGCGCCTGGGTTTCGGCCTTGGGGGCTTCGGTGGCCGGGGCCTGTTCGGCCTTGCCGCCGCAGCCCGCCAGGGCCAGGGCCAGCGCGGCCACCACGGCCAGCACGGCCCACAGCAGCGCGATGCGTCGAGACATAAACTCCTCCTTCGTTAGGGATAGAAAATGGAAAAGGAACCGTCAGGCCCCCAGCGGGGGTTCCTGAATTATACCGGCTCTGGGCGGCGCGTCAATGTTTAGGATTTCGCTTGGGGGAAAAGAGGACAAGGCTCACCTGGCCGCTGAGGCGGGCGGGTGGGGGCCTGAGGCGGCTTTAATGCGTATAGCCAGAACATAACGGGCGGCAAAACGCGTTCTGCATTCCTTCGCGATTTTACGCCCCTGCCTCCAGCGCCTTTTGTGCCAGCTGCCATACGCGGGCGAACATGGCGGGGGTGAGGCGGCCGGTTTGGGTGTTTTGGCGGCTGGGGTGATACGAGGCGATGAAGGTGGGCAGGGCCGGCTCCGGACGATAGACGGCCGCGTGGGCGAAGGGCAGGCGGGGCAAGTGCGTATAGCCAAGGTGCTCCCGGTAGACCCGCAGGATGCCCTCCCACGCGATGCGGCCCAGGGCCACCACCACCCGCAGGGTAGGCTGTAGCAGGTGCACTTCCGCGGCCAGGTAGGGCAGGCAGGCCCGAATTTCGGCCCCGGTGGGCCTGTTCTTGGGGGGCACGCAACGCACCACCGCGGTGATGTACATGTCGTGCAGGGTGAGGCCATCGCCCCGGTGGGTGCTGTTGGGTTGGCTGGCAAACCCGGCCCGGTGCAGCGCGGGGTAGAGAAAGTCGCCCGACGCGTCGCCGGTGAACATGCGGCCCGTGCGGTTGGCGCCGTGCGCGCCCGGCGCCAGGCCCACCACCAGCACCCGGGCCTGGCGGTCGCCAAAGCCGGGCACGGGCCGGGCCCAGTAGGTCCAATCCCGATACGCCCGGCGCTTGACCCGGCCCACTTCTTCCCGCCAGGCCACCAGGCGAGGGCAGCGTCGGCAGGCCACAATTTGGGCTTCCAGCTCGGCCCAGGCCTCCGCGGGCGTCGGTTCCCCCGGACTCATGCGCCCAGCACCGTGTAGAAGGTGTAATGATAGGCAATGCGCCCATCGCGCAGGCCCAGGGTGTCGCGGCCCTGCAGCACCTTGGGCCCTGCGGCCGCGCCCTGCCACGAGAAGTGCCGAATGGGGTCCGCGCCCGTGCGCTGGGTGACGATGAACTTGCCCTGGGGCGCGACCTGCTGGAAGAAGCGGGCATACCACTGGCGGATGGCATCCTTCCCCGTGAGGGTGCCCTCGGGGTTGACATGCACCGCGTGGTCGGTGTAGAGCTCGGCCAGCGCGTTGGGGTCATTGGCGTTGAGCGCGGCCATGTAGCGGTCCACGATGTCTTGCGCGGGGGGCGGCGGAGGGGGCGGAGGCGGTGGAGGCGGCGGGGCGGTGCCCCAATCGTAACGGGCGATGGCGTCCCAAATGGCCCGCGGCAGGCGCTCGCGGGTGCTGTACCATTCCCAGAAGTTGACCGCGGCAATGCCCAAGGCCTTGGCCGTGTTCATGAATTCCACCACATCCGCGGTGGTGGGCTTCCACGAGCCAAAGGGGTAGGTGGAACCCGTAGCCACGATAGGCCGCCAGGGTTGCAGGCGCTGGAATTCGGCCACGGTGCGGCGCAGTTGGGCCCCGGGGTTGTGGGCCGTAATCCAGTACACCTGGGGCATGTTGATATCCACCCCCGAAAGAAACTCGCGCCAC
>JALSPJ010000206.1 GCA_026985995.1 Anaerolineales bacterium | reverse complement strand
CGACGGCCATGATTTGCTCCTGGTCCGCGTGGTGCAGCGCGTGGTGGCCGATTTCGGCCAGGGTCACATGGCGGCCGTCGGGGGCCCAGGCTTTGCGGTCTTCGAGCCAGATGTCGTCCGCGTGCACCTGGGGGCCGTCGCCCCGGGCGTTGAGCATGGCCGCGGCCCGCTCGCGAATTCGCCGGGCCACCTGCTCCGCGGCTTTGACCACGGCCGCGCCGCTGATGTAAGTTGTGCTGCTGGCATACGCGCCTTTGTCGAAGGGGGTGAAGTCGGTGTCGGACGAATAGACGATGATGTCGTCTAAGGGCACGCCCAAAATCTCGGCCGCCATTTGGGCCAGCACCGTGTCGGAACCGGTGCCCAGGTCCGTGGCGCCCACCAGCAGGTTGAAGGAACCGTCTTCGTTGAGCTTGATGCTCGCGCCGCCCATGTCCAAGTAAGGGATGGCCGTGCCCTGCATGACCAGGGCCACGCCAATGCCCCGGCGCAGGTGGGGTTTGCCCGGCACCTGGTGCCAGGCCTCGTTGCCATATTTGGCGTCCCAGTCGATGAGGCGCTTGCCTAAGGCCACGGCTTCGGGCAACGCGTTGGTCTCGATGGTCTCGGGCCGCGGCTCCCGGCCTTCGGACCAGGCGGTGCTGAAGGGGTGCAGCTCGCCGGCCCGCAGCGCGTTCTTCAGGCGGAACGCGATGGGGTCCAGGCCCAACGCGTGGGCGATTTTCTCCATGTGGCGCTCGACGGGCCAGAAGCCCTGGGGCACGCCATAACCCCGGAACGCGCCCGAAGGCGGTGTGTTGGTGTAGACCACATCCGCGTAGAAGCGAATGTTGGGCGCCTGGCGATAGGGGCCGTCGCCCACATAGAGGGCCATGGCCTTGTGGCCCGTGTTCCCCGCCACGGTGAGCGCGTGGCAGCCATACGCGCCCGTGTCGGAGATGAGATACATCTCGTTGGCCGTGATGGTGCCGTCGCGTTTTACGCCGGTCTTCAGGCGCACAATCATGGGGTGCCGGGAGCGGGCGGCCAGGAATTCTTCCTCCCGGGTGTATTCGTAATACACGGGCCGGCCCGTGGCGATGGCCAGGTGCGCGGGCACATCTTCGATGAGCACCTCTTGCTTGCCGCCGAAGCCGCCGCCGATGCGGGGTTTGATGACCCGAATGCGTTTGATGGGCAGGCCCAACACGGGCGCGAGCTGTCGGCGCACATGGAAGGGCACCTGGGTGCTGGTGCGAATCACCAGGCGGTCGTCTTCGTCCCACCAGGCGATGGCCACATGGGGTTCCAAATGGGCCTGCTGCACTTTGTGCACGGTATATTCGGCCTCGAAGATGTAGTCGGCCTCCGCGAAGCCCTTTTCCACATCGCCGATGTCGATGCGAATTTGCGCCGCCAGGTTGCGGCTGGGGTCGCTATCGGCGAAGGGCACATAGTCGGGCTCGTCGTGGATGATGGGCGCGCCGGGCTGCAGGGCTTCCCGGGGGTCCAGCACCGCGGGCAGTTCCTCATATTCCACCTCAATGAGGCGCAGGGCCTGCTCCGCGATTTCGGGGGTCTCCGCGGCCACCATGGCCACCCGGTCGCCCACGAAGCGCACCTTGCGGGGCAGCGAGAAGCTATCCAGGGGCCCGGGAATGGGGTCTGACTGCCCCGCGGTGGAGTAGGCCACCCGGGGGATGTCCTGGTAGGTGAGCACCGCGTGCACGCCGGGCAGCGCGCGGGCCTTGCTCACATCGATGCGCTTGATGCGGGCGTGGGGCACGGGGCTGAACAGCACCTTGGCGTAGAGCATCCCCCGCAGGTCCAGGTCCGCGGCGAACGCGGGTTTGCCCTGCACCAGTTTGATGGCGTCGACCTTGGGTTCGGGCTTGCCCACCCGGCGGTAGGTGGCCACCTGGGGCACGGGCTTGATTTTGGGCAGCACATCCACCGCGGGGCGGGTTTGC
>JALSPJ010000205.1 GCA_026985995.1 Anaerolineales bacterium | reverse complement strand
CGCCATCTGGCCGACGCGCGACCGCCCAACTCGCGGTACAATGAACATGCGCGGCGGGAGCGCCGCGCGCCATCCTTCCCCCTGGAGGACGCTTATGGCCCGCAAGAACGTTGCGAAGAAAAGCAAAGGCAAGGAGCTCAGCCCCTACGAGCGCCGTCGGCAGCGGTATCAGAAAATCATGGGCATCATCGGCATCCTCATCGCGCTTTCCATGCTGGTGCCCATGTTGCTGCAAGGCCTGCTGCGATAACCCAAGATGATTGGCCTGGCCCTGCTTTACAGTGGGCATTTGCTGGCCACGGGCATGTGGGTCGCGGCGCTGGCCAGCGCGCTGCTGGGTTCCCCCCACGAGCCCGGGGCCCTGGGGTGGAAAGCCCTCTGGCAACGCCACCGGCGCATCGACCTGGCCCTGTGGGCCGCGCTGGTCGTGTTGTGGGCCACGGGCATGTTCCAAATGAGCGCCAACGAGCAATACACGGGCTTTTTGCAAGTGCGAGGCCTGTGGGCCACGGTGTTGCTCGTCAAGCATCTGGGCATTTTCGCCATCTTGGGCCTCACCGCATACCACAGCCTGGCCCTGGTGCCCGCGCTGCGCCGCCAGGCCTGGAAAGCCCACCGCGCCACCGCGCCCCACGACCCACAGCTGCTGCCGCGCTTACGGCGCTGGGCCTATGCCCAAAGCGCGCTGACCGTCGTGGTGTTCCTACTCACCGCGGTGCTGCGCGCCGCGGCCTGACCCCGCGTCGGCCCCCTTCCCCCTGGAGCCGCGCCATGGCCAAAACCCTGCTGGTGGTCGACGACAAACCCACGCTGCGCCAAATGCTGCGCGATTATTTCACCCAGGAGGGCTACCGGGTGCTCACCGCGGCCGACGGCCGCCAGGCCCTGGACCTCGCCCGGCGGGAACGGCCGGACCTCATCATCCTCGACATCATGATGCCTGAGATGGACGGTTACGCCTTCCTGCAGGCTTATACCCACGAGCAGCCCACGCCCATCATTCTGCTCACCGCTAAGGTGGAGGAGACGGACCGGGTGCTGGGCCTGGAACTGGGCGCGGACGACTATGTGACCAAGCCCTTCAGCCTGCGGGAACTGGCGGCCCGGGTGCGCGCGGTGCTGCGGCGGGTGGAAAAGGCCCAAGCCCTGGCCCAGGAGCCCGCGCGGCTGCAGGTGGGCGATGTGGTGCTCGACCCCGCGGAGCGCCGGGTGTGGGTGGCCAGCCACGAGATTACGAACCTCACGCCCACCGAGTTCACGCTGCTGGAAACCCTCATGCGCGCGCCGGGCCGCGTCTTCACCCGGGCCCAGCTGTGGGAACGCATCGCCTCCCAGGCCCGCTTCTTGCGCGGGGATGAGCACACCGTCAATGTCCACATCCACAACCTGCGGCGCAAAATCGAACCCGCCCCCAAAGCCCCACGCTACATTCTCACCGTTTACGGCGTGGGCTATAAGTTCCGCCGCGAGGATTGAATGCGTGGCCGGTTCCCTCTATCGCTGAAGCTGGCCCTGGCCCTGGCGGCCATGGGCGCGCTGGGTGTGGTGCTCACCACCCTGTCGGTGCAGGCCCTCATCCGGGTGGCGGTGGGCCGTTATTTGCTCACCCGCCAGGAACCCCGCTGGCAACGGGCCCTGGAAGCCTACTACCGCCAAAGCGGCTCGTGGGAAGGCCTCGAAGCCTACCTGCGCGCCCAATACCCGCGTCTGGCCCGGGACCTGCCCCCCGAAGCGCTGAGCCTGTGGGTGTATGACCGCCAACGGCGCCCCGTGCTGCGTTGGGGGCCGCGGCCCGCGGCCTGGGTTCCCCGCCGCGTGCTGCGGGTGGAAGGCCGCCCGGTGGGCTTCTTGCGCCTGCAGGTGCACCCCGAAGCCCTGGGGCCCAATGCGCCCGAAGCGCGGCTGGAACGCCGACTGCACCAGATGGCCTGGCTCAGCGGCCTGCTGGCCG
>JALSPJ010000204.1 GCA_026985995.1 Anaerolineales bacterium | reverse complement strand
GTCCATCATTGCCTTATTCGTCGAATGGGGGCTGCCCAGCGAATGGCTCATCCGCTTCCGCGCCGATGATGTGAACTTAGAGCACCGTCGCTTGCGCATCCCCGATTTGGTGGAAGGGGCCATGTGGGTGCCCATTCGCGCGGCCCACGAACCCCTGCGGCGCTATCTGGCCATTCGCGACCGCTTCAACCCCACCAGCGACGAGCACACCCTCTTCCTCAGCCAGCTGGGGCGGCCCATCAGCCGCCAGAGCCTGTGGCAATCGCTGCGTTCGTGGGGCGATATTTTGCGGCTGCGCAAATCCCTCACGCCGCAAGTGCTGCGCAACACGGCCGCGTACCGCCTGGCCCAAAGCCAGGTTCCCCCCGACATGCTGCAAATCGTCTTCGGCCACACCAATCCCCTCTCGACGCGCTTCTTGCTGCGCCGCTTGCAGCGGGCCTGCCAGAGCACCCAGGCAGCCCAGCTGCCCATCTTACAGCCCACGGGCGAAATCGTCATGGGCCCTGGCGCGGAAGCCTGGCTGCCCGAAGACCTGACCGAGCTGCGCACCCCCGCGGGGCGGGGCGAGGATGACAAGGCGGAAGAGGGAGAGGACGGCAAGGAAGGTTGACATGGGCGCGCGTCCCGAACTTCGCAAACCGCATTACTTCTCGTTGGAAGACATCGACGCCATCGCGGCCGAAATTCGCCGCCGGGCCCCCGGCTTCACCCCGCGCGTGGGGCTGATTTTGGGCTCGGGCCTGGGCCAGGTGGCCGAAGCCGCGGCCGATGTGCAGGCCGTCATTCCCTACGCGGAATTGCCCGACTGGCCCGAGGCCACCGTGTGGGGCCATGCCGGGCGGCTCATCCTGGGCCATTGGGCCGGTCAGCCCGTGCTCATCATGCAGGGCCGGGCCCACTACTACGAAGGCTACACCATGGCCCAAATCGGCCTGCCCGTGCGGGTCATGCGCCGCTTGGGCGCCGAGTTCCTCTTCGTCACCAACGCGGCCGGGGGCATCAACCCCGCTTACCAGCCGGGGGACCTGATGCTCATCCGCGACCACATCAACTTCATGGGCCTGGCCGGGCTCTCGCCCCTGCGGGGACCCAACCTCGACGCCCTGGGCCCCCGGTTCCCCGACATGAGCCGCGCTTACGACCCTCACCTGCGCGCGCTGGCCCACGAAGTAGCCCGCGAGGCCGGGTTCCCCCTGCACGAGGGGGTATATGTGGGCGTCGGCGGGCCCCAGTTCGAAACCCCCGCGGACCTGCGCTTTCTGCATCGGGTGGGCGCGGACGCGGTGGGCATGTCCACCGTGCCCGAGGTCGTCACTGCAGTGCACAGCGGCATGCGGGTGTTGGGCGTCTCGGGCATCAGCAACCGGGCCAACCTGGACGGCCAAACCATCACCACCCACGAGGAAGTGCTGGAAGCCGGCCGCCAGATGACGCCAAAGCTCGCCACCCTCCTGGCCGGGGTCTTGGCCCGGCTGGCATGAACGCCGACGGGGCCCCCACGGGCCCCGTTCGCTTTGTGTTACCATTTGGGAGCATCTCGTTCACACGGGTGGCACAACCATGCTCATGTGGGTGGCCCGCTACGACCGCTTCATTTACCTCATTCTGCTCATCAGCCTGCTGCTCTTCATCCGCCGCGGCTGGCGCGCCTGGCAAGATTTGCAAAGTGCGACTTTTCGGCTGGAAGAAGAGCACGCGCGCCAACGCCTGCAGCAAAGCGTGTGGGGCGCGTTCATCAGCGCCGGCCTGATGATGGCCGTGTTCGCGCTCTCGGCCCTGGGCCTGGCCATGACCACCCCCGCGGCCGCGCCCCAGGCGACCGCGCCGGCCAACGCCACCCCCGCCGAAGGCACCCCCCAGGCCACCCCCACCGTCGCCCTCAACCTCACCCAGGTCCCCAGCCAGTGCGACCCCCAACACAGCGCCATCACCTTCCCCGAAGACGGTGCGCAGGTGGA
>JALSPJ010000203.1 GCA_026985995.1 Anaerolineales bacterium | reverse complement strand
ACCTGGGACCCGGAAAAGAACCCTCAGGGCCGCTGGCGGGTCTTCACCTACGAAGAACTCCTGGCCCGCGACAAAGTCAACCTGGACATTTTCTGGCTGCGGGACGAATCCTTGGAGGAAACGGCCAATTTGCCCAACCCGGAAGTGTTGGCGCAAGAAATTTTGCAAGACCTGGAAGCGGTCCTCGAACAAATCCGTTCTATCGCCAATGCCCTCTAACCCCTCACAACCACCGCGCGTCCAAGCGCCACAGGCCGACCTGGCGGGCGATTTCCACCGCGCGGCGATATTCCTCGCCCCGCACCCGGCGTTTGAGCTCGGGGTACTTGTCGGTGCGGGCCACCAGATATTCGGGCCGGTATTGGGCCATGAGGTTCACATAAGTGTCGGGGGAAAGCTCCTCGGCAAGCCAACGCAAAATGGCCGCGGTGTCGTCGAGCAAACCGGGCAGCACCAGGTGGCGCACCAGCACGCCCCGCCGGGCCAGGCCCTGGCGGTTGAACTTGAGCGGCCCTACTTGCCGATGCATCTCCTTGATGGCCCGCCGCGCCACTTCGGGGTAATCGGGCGCTTTCAAGTAGCGCCGCGCCGGCTCCCGGTGCCACACCTTGAAGTCGGGCATATAAATGTCCACCACACCGTCGAGCCAGCGCAGGCTTTCCAGCGCATCATAGGCCGAGGTGTTGTACACAATGGGCAAACGCAAGCCCTGCTCCACGGCCAAAAGCAGGGCTTCCAACAGCTGCGGCACCACATGCTCGGGCGTCACCCAGTTGATGTTGTGCACGCCCATCTCTTGCAATTCGAGCATCAGGTCCGCCAGCTCCTGCGGGCGCAGGGGACGCCCCGCGGCCTGCTGGCTGATGTCCCAATTCTGGCAAAACACGCAGCGCAAATTGCAGCCGCTGAAGAAAATGGTGCCCGACCCGCGCCACCCGCGCAGGCAATCTTCTTCCCCAAAATGGGGAAACGCACTGGCCACGCGCGCATAGCGCCCGATGCGGCACACCCCGGCCTGGTCGGCCAGGCGGTTCACCCGGCAATCGCGCGGGCAGGTGCGACACTCGGCCAGGGCCTGCACCGCGGCGTCCACCCGCCGGGCCAATTCGCCCGTGCGATACAGGCGCACATACGCGGGTTCGAAATCTTCGTCAGGGAGCACAAAACGCGGGTCCACCAGCGAGGGAAGGGTTACCGAACTTTCCCACCACATAACACACACCTTTCGCACACCACATCAAACGACGCCTTGCGGTAAAGTCATTGTACCATGTCCAGCGGCCAAAACGCGCCCCTCCAACGCCGGCGAGCGCGCCAAAAGCAAAAACTTGTGCAGCAGGGCACAAATTGGGCTATAATGTTTTATAGAGCGCCTCAACCTGGAGGAGGAGGCCATGACCGCCTTGTCGAGGTCCGCGCCGGGAGGGTTGGTCGCCGCTGTGCATGCCGCCTTGCGCGCCCAGGCCCGCCGCCAAGCCAACCCCTGGGCCCCGGTGCAGCGTTTTCTGCCTCATCTCACCCCGCGCTGGGAAGACGCCCTGGCCGAGGCTTTGGCGCGGGTGCGCAGCGAAGCGCCCGACGAAGCCGCGTTGCTGCACGCCCGGTTTTGGCAAGGCCGCACCGTGCAAAGCCTGGCCTTCGAGCATCACCTGGCGCCCAGCACCCTCTACGCCCGCCAACGCCGGGGCATCCAGCGCCTGGCCGCGCACCTGTGGGCGTTGGAGCAAGCGGCCCAGCAACAGGCCCAGGCCGCGCGGGCCCACAAAGGCCGCCATTTACCCCCGGCCACCGCGTCGCGCCTCTTTGGCGTCGAGGCCGTGTTGGCGCGCCTGCGCGACTGGCTGCTGACCGACGACGGGCCTCGTTGGGTGCTGGTGGAAGGTTTGGGCGGCCTGGGCAAGACCACTTTGGCCCACGCCTTTGCCCAACAGCACCTGGATTTTTGGCGCGATGTGGCCTGGGTCGACG
>JALSPJ010000202.1 GCA_026985995.1 Anaerolineales bacterium | reverse complement strand
ACCCGGCTGGTCGCCCGGCGCGCGGCGCCCGGACCGCCGCGAACCAAAGCGGCCCGCGCGTGCCGTGGTCCACACATACGCACCGCGCCAGCGAAGGCCAGGAGCGTTGAGCAGGGTCAAAGGCGGGGGCCCCTGCGGCCTTTCAGCCCCACCAGCCCCGCTTCCACACGCCGGCCCGCTTCCACAGCGAAACACCCCCTGCACCGCCGGTGCGCACGATTTGCGCAGCTTCTTGGGCCTGACGATGGGCCACCAGGGTGGCCATGAGCGCGGCCATGGGCGCCAGGTCCTCCCGCAGCACCATCGCGTCCGCGTCTTCCATGGAAAAGCGCTCTTCCACAAAGCGGGTATCGAACTGCCCGGCCATGAAGCGGTGCTGTTCCAACAGGTTCTGGTGGAAGGGGATGTTGGTGCGCACGCCCACGATTTTGTACTCTTCCAGGGCCCGGCGCAGGCGCAGGGTGGCGTGGGCCCGGGTTTCACCCCACACGATGAGCTTGGAGATGAGCGAATCGTAGTAGGGCGTAATCTCAAAGCCGGCGAAGACCCCCGTATCGACCCGCACGCCCGGGCCTGTGGGCACCGCGTGGTACAAAATGGTGCCAATGGAAGGCAAGAAGTCGTTGTAGGGGTCTTCGGCGTTGATGCGGCTCTCGATGGCCCAGCCTTTGATTTGGATGTCTTCCTGCCTGTAGCGCAAGGGCCGCCCCCGGGCGATGCGAATTTGCTCTTTGACGATGTCCACGCCGGTCACGGCCTCGGTCACGGGGTGTTCCACCTGGATGCGGGTGTTCATCTCCAGGAAGTAGAAGTTCTTCTCTTTGTCCATGAGGAATTCCACCGTGCCGGCGTTGATGTAATGGACCGCGGCCGCGGCCTGCACAGCCACCGCGCCCAGGCGTTGGCGCAGCTCTTCGTCGGTATCGACGAAAGGCGAAGGCGCTTCTTCGAGCAGCTTTTGGTGCCGCCGCTGGATGGAGCACTCCCGCTCGCCCAGGTGGATGATGCGCCCGTAGGCATCGGCCAGGATTTGCACTTCGATGTGCCGCGCGCCCTCAATCATCTTTTCCAGATACACCCGGTCGTCGCCAAACGCGGCCTGGGCTTCCTGACGGGCCAGTTGCAACGCGGCGGGCATCTCCTCGGGTGTGCGCACGATGCGCATGCCTTTGCCGCCGCCCCCGGCCGCGGCCTTAATCATCACCGGAAAGCCGATTTTGGGGGCCAGGGCTATCAAATCCTCATCGCGCAGGTCCGCCTCGGCCTCGGTGCCGGGCACCACGGGCACGCCTGCGGCCTTCATGCGCCGGCGGGCTTCCATTTTATCGCCCATGGCCGCGATGGCGTCGGGTTTGGGGCCAATGAACACCAGGCCCGCGTCTTCCACCATGGCCGCGAATTCCGCGTTTTCGGCCAAAAAGCCATAGCCCGGGTGAATGGCCTCCGCGCCGCTTTTGCGGGCGATGTCGATGATTTTCTCCATGCGCAAATACGATTCGCTGGCCGGGGGCGGGCCTAAGCGATAGGCCTCGTCCGCGTAGCGCACATGCAGCGCCTGGCGGTCCGCGTCGGAAAACACGGCCACGGTCTTGAGGCCCAGTTCCCGGCAGGCCCGCAGCACCCGCACCGCAATCTCGCCGCGGTTGGCAATCAGCACTTTGGTGAAGGGGGGCATGGGCGTCTCTCCTCCGCGCTACAGGGGAATGTTACCGTGCTTCTTGGGCGGGTTGCTGTCGCGCTTGTTGGCCAGCATTTGCAGCGCGTTGATGAGGCGGGGGCGGGTCTCTCGGGGTTCGATGACATCGTCGATGTAACCCCGGGCCGCGGCCCGGTAAGGATGGGCGAACTCGGCCCGGTACATCTCCACCAATTCCTTCTTCTTTGCCTCAGGGTCCTCGGCCGCGGCCAATTCCCGCCGAAAGATGATGTTGACCGCGCCATCGGGGCCCATGACCGCGATTTCTGCGGTGGGCCAGGCCAGGTTGAGGTCGCCCCGAATGTGCTTGCTG
>JALSPJ010000201.1 GCA_026985995.1 Anaerolineales bacterium | reverse complement strand
ATATCCGCGGCCTCAACCCCCAACGGGCGGCCGAAATCTTCGAGGCTTATTTGCCCTATGCCACCGCACTGGGCTTCGAGAAAGATTGGGTGCAGCGCTTCGCCCGGCTGGAAAGGGTGCCCGCGCCATCGTGGTGGGGAACCCGACGCTACGACCGGGACTACGACCCCCAGATGCCCACCTCGTCCGCCGGACGCCCCGCGGGGTTGGGGCGGCCCATGCCGAGCGCGGGGCCCGCGCCTTCGCTGGACCAAATGGCCAATGCCACCTTCGCCAGTTTGTCGAACATCAGCGATTCCCTGCTCAGCGCGTTGAACACCGTCACCCGCAGCGCGGTGCCGCCATCGTCTTCCGGCGGTGGCGGCTTTTCCGGCGGCGGGGGCGGCGGCGGAGGCGGCGGGGGCGGCTCCAGCGGCTTCGGATAAAGCCCCGCCCACACTTCGACCCTCGGGAGGCGTTTCATGCAAGGCAAAGGCTTGGGCCTGTTCTTCGTCGGCCTGGCGGTGGTGATATTGTTGGCCGCCGCGGGCTTCATGGCCGCGGGCTATTTGAGCGGCAAACTGGGTCTGCCCGGCGCGGTGTTAGGCTTCATCCTCTTTGGCCTGGCCCCCGCGGCCCTGGCCGGCGGCCTGGGCGTGTTCCTCTATATTCGCGGCCGCCAACAGCAGGCCGAGGCCCAACGCGCCCGCCAGTTGGAACGCCTGTTGGGCCTCATTCAGTCGCGCGGGCAGGTGCCCATCGACCAAATCATGCTGGAATTGCACATGGACCGCCAGGCGGTGCAAAACGCGATTTACGAGCTGGTGAGTTTGGGCCTGTTCACCGGCTACATCGACTGGGAGCGCATGGTCTTCTACACCGCGGACGCGGCCCAGGTGGGCAGCACCACCTGCCCCAATTGCGGCGGCCAGCGGGAATTCGTGGGCCGGGGCATCGTGCGGTGCCCCTATTGCGGCGCGACGCTGTTCATTCCCCCCAACATGGGCGACGCCGCGCCCCCCGCGAGCACGCCGGCCCGGCCCCCCTCAGCCGCCAAAGGCAAACTGTAGGGCCTGGCGCACCGTCGCGGCTTCGTGCACTTCCAGGCCGGCGGGCCAGCGCTCGTGCTTTTGGCGGCGCAGGCGCCGGGGCACCACCGCAGCCCGAAAGCCCAGCTGCGCGGCTTCCCGCAGCCGCGCCGCGGTTTGGCCCACCGCGCGCAGCTCACCGGCCAGGCCTACTTCGCCAATGAGCACCACATCGGCCCGCACAGGCACATCTTGCACCGACGAGGCAATGGCCGCAGCCAGGGCTAAGTCGGCCGCGGGTTCCCGAATGGTGAGCCCGCCCACCACGCTGGCGAACACATCCTGGTCGGCTAAGCGCAGGCCTAAGCGGCGCTGCAGCACGGCCAGCACCAACAGCAGGCGGTTGTAATCCACGCCGATGGCCGCGCGGCGCGCATGGCCGAACGCGGTGGGGCTGGTCAGGCCCTGCAGTTCCACCAGCAGGGGCCGGGTGCCCTCCATGGTGACCGCGATGGCCGAGCCAGGGGTGTTGACCAGCCGCCCGGCCAGAAAGACCTCCGACGGGTTGGGCACTTCCACCAGACCCCGGTCGTGCATCTCGAACACGCCCACTTCGTCGGTGGCGCCGAAGCGGTTCTTCACCGAACGCAGCAGCCGATAGGCGTGATGCCGGTCGCCTTCCAGATACAGCACGGTATCGACAATGTGCTCCAGCACCCGGGGCCCGGCCAGGGTGCCCTCCTTGGTCACATGCCCGATGAGGAAGACGGCCAGGTCGCGCTGCTTGGCCAGGGCTTGCAGCCGGGCCGCGCATTCCCGCACCTGGCTCACCGAACCGGCCGAAGAAGTCAGGTCGGGCAGATAGACGGTTTGGATGGAATCGACGATGAGCAGCTGGGGGCGCAGCTGGTCCACGAAGGTCAAAATCAGGTCCAGGTTGGTCTCGGTGACCAGGTACAGCGCCTCGGGGAAGGGCCGCGGGCGGCCCTGGGGCGTGCGCCACAGGCGCTGGGCCCGCATTTTGATTTGCGCCTCGGATTCTTCGCCCGAGACATACAGCACCCGCAGCTGGCGGGCCAGTTCCAGGGCAATCTGCAGCAGCAGGGTGGACTTGCCGATGCCGGGGTCGCCGCCCAACAGCACGATGGAACCGGGCACGATGCCGCCGCCCAGCACCCGGGCCATCTCTTGCAGAGGCACGGCCCAGCGGGTCTCATCCTGGGCGGGAATGTCGGCCAGGGGCCGGGGTGCGTGGCCGATGCTGGGCCGCGCACCGCGCGCACCGCGCGGCGGCTCGGGGGCGATGACCTCTTCCACAAAAGTGCCCCACTCGCCGCAGGAAGGGCAGCGGCCCAGGGGCTTGGGCGACCGCCGACCGCAGTTTTGGCAAACATACTCGGTGCGCATTTTGGGGCTCATAGGCACATCTCGGAAAGGCGAGTTGGAGGCATTGTACCATGGGCCCGAAACGGCATGACCGGCAGCAGATGCTGCAACGCCGGTTCGCGCGCCGCCCGGGGCGCAGCGGGCGCGGCGCGTTGGTGTAATGTTGGGTCTGCCCGAAAAATCCCCTTACATGCAGGAGGGAGCCATGTTGGCAGCGAAAATCGGCCCACGGCGACATTTCGCGTTCACGGCCTCCCTGGTTTTCGGCCTGCTGCTCGTGGGGCTTGCCGGAGGATGTGGGCCGCGAAACGCACCCCAGGCCAGCCCCCAGGTCACCTTGACCACCGCTACCCTGACGCCGGAGACCTTGACCCTGGTCTTCGAAATTCGGGGATGGCCCGGCTTGCACGAGCAAGACGACATTCAGGACTGGCTCTGTAGGCCCTATGTGCACACCCGGGAGCAAGTGCCCCTCACTTTCTTCTATTCAGAAGTGCACCTGCCGCGCACGCCGGGGGAACCCCTCCGGGCCGAGTATCGCTATCATATCCAGGGCGCGCTCCCGGGGCCTGAACTGCATTTGGATACCGTCCGCCTGGTCATCGGGCCCTGCGCCCCCAGCTTTGAGGAAAGCAACCTCAGGCCCTCAAACCGGCCCTTGCTGGTTGATTACCACACCCAAGTCGTCGTGCGCGTCCAAAAGGAGCGGCCATGATGTTCGGGCCGCGGTGCCCAACCGCGGCCGAAAAGGTCTGAGGGGCCGGCCGCTTCGGATGCGGGATGCCATGGATAACGAGTTACTCGCAGGGCTTTTCCAAGCCTCATCACACCGAGATACGGAAAACACAGAGAAAGGGGAGAAATGATTCTCTCCGTGTTCTCTGTGTCTCTGTGTGATGATGCCGTCGGTGTTAGAAAAAAAGAAAAAGCCCTGGAATTTTCCCCAAAAATCTTGACTGTCTGGTCAGTCTGTTGTATACTCAAGGCGTAAAAACCTCCCGCCGTGATGTTTGGCCCCCTGAGGTGACGCTCACCGGTCCAAAGCCATGCGTAGGAGGGCTGCCATGACCACCCAGCTTGCGTTCCAATTACGCGCCTGCCCCACCTTCCACGACAGCCGCGGCGGCGCCGCGCTGCTGATTTTCCTCACCGCCCAGCCCGAATACCCTTCCCACGCCACGGTGACCGCGGACGGCATCGTGCATGTGCACCTGCAAACGCTGCGCCGTGGCGCGCGGCTCAACCGCATGTTGCGCGGCTTTTTGGCCCGGCATCTGGCCGTGCCTTTGGAGCATATTGAAATCGCGGCCGGTGCCGACGGCGCGGGCAAAATCGTGTGCTTTTACCACATCACCCCCGTGGAATTGGAACACCGCCTGTTGCGCTGGCTGCAAGGCGTGGCTCCCCGGGTGTGGTAGGCGGCTGCTCGAACGACAATTTTCGCCTTGACAAAACGCAAAACCAAAGCGCATAAAACTCGCGGCGCGTCGATTTAACCTTGACGCCCGGGGATTTGCCGCCTATAATGAGGGGCGTTCTGCCGGCGTTTGACGCGGCCGGGGGATGTCCCCGGAGCATCTCCGGGGTTGGTGCTGCGTCCCCACATGGAAGGGAGGCACCCATGGCGCGAGTCTCGCATGTCCCCGCCGACGCCCGCTTTCATAGCGGCCGGGGTGGGGCTTCGTTGTTTGTGCATGTCACTGCTCACCCGAGCCATCCCACCCAGGTCTCCCTCAGCGACACGGGCGTTTTACACATTCATCTCCAAACGACCCGCCAGGGGGCCTCGCTGGAACGCCGGTTGAAGGCCTTTTTGGCCCACGGCCTGTCGTGGCCCGTGGAGCGCATTGCCGTGGCCGCGGGGGAGGGCCGGCCCCGCAAAATCGTGGTCATGTACGACCTCACCCCTGCGGAGCTGGAGCGCCGCCTGCGAAAGTGGCTGCAGGGGCTGCCGCGGCCACCGCGCGGCCGCGGCTGAAAAAAGCGGGGCGCCGTTTGGATTGTGGCGGCCCGGCGCCGCCGGGGGAATGAAACCGCGGATACACGCGGATGAGCGCGGATTAAGGTGAAAAAATCACGGAAAAACACGGATAAACACGGAAGAAAGACAGCAGGGAGGGAGCGGTAAGCGGTCAGCAGTCAGCAAGCGTGCTCCCCGCCAACTTCCAACCACCAACCGCCATCTTCCAACCTCTAATTTCTAACTTCCAACTTCCCACCACCAGCACCCAACCTCTTTTTTGCAAAGTTTTGTTTCCCAAACACTTTGCGGCAATGAAAATTTTTGTTATGATGAACATACCCCACCCGGAGGCCCACCATGCCCACCTCCTGGCGCGCCCGCCTGGTCGATTTGCTCTATCCCCTTGGCGCTGCAGCCCTGGCCTTTGTGTTGGGCGCGCTGGTGCTGGCCGCGCTGGGTGTTTCGCCGGTCGAGGCCTATGCCGCGCTGCTGCGGGGCGCGTTTGGCACCCGCAACGCGCTGGCCGAAACCCTGGTCAAAGCCACGCCCCTGCTGCTGGTGGGCCTGGGCATCTGCGTGGCCTTTCGCGGCCAGGTCATCAACATCGGCGGCGAGGGCCAGATGATTGTGGGCGCGCTGCTGGCCACCGCGTTGGGCCTGGCCTGGCCCGATGCACCGGGTTGGCTGCTCATTCCCCTGGCCATGGCCGTGGCCATGGTGGGCGGCGCGGTGTGGGGCGGCATTCCGGGGGTGCTCAAGGCCTACTACAATGTCAACGAAATCCTCAGCACCATCATGATGAACGCCATCGCGGTGCAGCTGATGAACTACCTGCTGCGGGGGCCCATGATTGACCCCGTACAGGCCCAACGCGCGTCGCAAATTCCCCAAACCGCGGCACTGAATGTGGCCTATCGGCTGCCCCGCTGGGTGCCTACCCGCCTGCATTTGGGCGCCGCGTTGGCCGTGCTGCTGGCCTTCGCGGTGTATTTTTGGCTCTGGCGCACGGGCTGGGGCTATCGCATTCGGGCCGTGGGTTACAACCCCCACGCCTCCCGCTACGCGGGCATCCCGGTCAAGCGCTACACGGTGCTGGCCTTGGTGCTCAGCGGCGCGTTGGCCGGGTTGGCCGGCATGGTGCAGGTCTACGGCGTCAACTACCGCATGATTACCGACGGCTCGGCCACGGGGTTCACCGGCGGCGCGGGGTTCAACGGCATCGTGGCCGCGCTGCTGGGCCAATTGCACCCGCTGGGTACCATCCCCGCGGCGGTGCTGTTTGGCGCGCTGCTGGTTGGGGCCAACGCCATGCAGCGCGCGGTGCAAGTGCCTTCCGCGCTGGTCACCGCGCTCAACGGCCTGGTGGTGGTGTTCGTGGTCAGCAGCGAATATTTCCGCCGCCGGGCCCAGCGCCGGCGGCTGCTGGAACAAACCCGGGCCACCCCACCGGCCCCGGCCCGAGGGCCTTCCCCCCGGTGAGGTGCGGCATGGAAAGCTGGGGCAACATCTTGTTGGGCATCGCGGCCTCGGGCATTCGCCTGGCCACGCCTTACCTCTACGCGGCCATGGGCGAAACCCTGAGCCAACGCAGCGGCGTGCTCAACCTGGGCGTGGAAGGGCAAATGCTCATGGGCGCGTTCGCGGCCTTTTATGTGGCTTATCGCACCGGCAGCGCGGGGCTGGGGCTGCTGGCCGCGGTGGGCGTGGGCCTGCTCATGGGACTGGCCATGGCCTTCGTGTCGGTGCATTTGCACGCCGAGCAGGGCATCAGCGGCATCGGGTTCTACCTTTTCGGGCTGGGGCTAAGCGATTTGCTCTTTCAAAAGCTGTTGGGCACGGTGGATTCGGTGCAAGGGGTGCCCGACGCGCACTTCCCCCTGCTGAGCGATTTGCCCGTGTTGGGGGAACTTTTCTTTCGGCACAACTGGATGGTGTACGGCGCGTACGCGCTGGTGCCTCTGGTGTGGTTCGTGCTCAACAAAACGCCCTGGGGCCTGATGATTAAAGCCGCGGGGGAAAACCCCCACGCGGCCGACTCCTTGGGCGTGAGCATCGCCAAAGTGCGCTATGCCACGGTGACCCTGGGCGGGGTGCTGTCCGCGCTGGGCGGCGCGTCTCTTTCCATCGGCCTGCTGAAAATTTTCCAGCAGAACATGACCAGCGGCCTGGGCTTCATCGCCGTGGCCCTGGTGTATTTCGGCAGCTGGCGGCCCGTGGGGGTGCTGCTGGGCGCGCTGCTGTTCAGCTTAGTCAACGCGCTGCAGCTGTGGGTGCAGGTGCTGGGCCTGCCCATCCCGGCCGATTTCGCGGTCATGGCGCCCTATGTGCTGACCATCGTGGTGCTGGTGCTGGTGGTGCAGCGGGCCCGCCCCCCTGCAGCCCTCACCAAACCCTTCGTGCGGGAGTGAGGGGTAGAAAGTTGGAAGTTGGAAGTTAGAAGTTAGAGGTTGGAGGTTGGGGGTTGGAGGTTGGTAAATGAACCGTTTGTTCCCCCCACTATCAGGAGGTTGACGATGCGTCGGTTATTCTTGTTTGCGCTGCTGGTAGGGTTGGCCCTGGGCCTGGTAGCCTGTGGCGGCGGCGAAGCCACCCAGGCCCCGGCCGCGGAAGAGGCCCGGCCCTTCCGCATTGCGGTGGTCATGCCCAGCGCCATCAACGATATGGCCTTCAGCCAAAGCATGTACGACGCGCTGGTCAAACTGCAGCAAGACATGGGCGGGCCCGCAAAACTGGAGTTCGTCTACTCCGAGAACATGTATGTGGTCGACGACGCGGCCGCGGCCATCCGTGATTACGCCAGCCAGGGTTACGACCTGGTCATCGCCCACGGTTCCCAATACGGCAGCTCGCTGCAGGAAATCGCACCCGACTTCCCCGAAACCAGCTTCGCCTGGGGCACCACGGTGGACACTTTCAAGGAAATGGGCATCGACAATGTGTTCGCCTATGAGGCCCGCTCGGAGCAGGGCGGCTATGTCAACGGCGTGATGGCCGCGCTGCTGAGCCAAAGCGGCGTCATCGGCGTGGTTGGGCCCATCGAAACCGGCGACGCCAAACTCTACATCGACGGCTTCAAGGCCGGGGTGCTGGCCACCAATCCCGACGCCCAGGTCAATGTCAATTACATCGGCTCCTTCTCCGACACAGCCCTGGCCGCGGAAGCCGCCAAAACCCACATCCAGGCCGGTGCGGATGTGATGACCGGTACCGCGCAAATGGTGGTCGGCGCCATCAGCGTGGCCAAGGACCACGGCGTGCTGTGGTTCGGCACCCAGGCGGACCAATCCTCCCTGGCCCCCGAAATCGTGGTGGCCAATCAGGTGTACGACTGGACCGTGGCCCTCAAGCCCATGGTGGAAAACATCCAGAAAGGCGTGCGAGGCGGCGAGGCCTACAGCCTCACCCTGGCCAACGGCGGCCTGACCATCCAATACAACCCCGCTTTCAACCTGCCGGCCGAGGTCAAAGACGCGGCCCAAAAGACCATCCAGGGCATCATCGACGGCAGCATCCAAATCCCCGTGGGTGGGGAATAAGCTCACACCGACCGCGGCGGGGGTGGGTCTGCGGGCCCTTCCCCCGCCGCCCCCTGCGGCCCGGAGGAGGCCCCCCATGCCGCAGCACCCCCCTGCCACCGGCCCCCAGGTGCACACCGTGGAGATGCGGGGTATCGTCAAACGCTTCCCTGGCGTGGTGGCCAACGACCATGTGGATTTCGATGTCCACGCCGGCGAAGTGCACGCCCTGCTGGGGGAAAACGGCGCCGGTAAATCCACGCTGATGAAAATCCTCTACGGCATGTACCGGCCCGACGCGGGGGAAATTCGGGTCAACGGCCGGCCCGTGGTGTTCCATTCCCCCCTGGATGCCATTCGCCACGGCATCGGCATGGTGCACCAGCACTTCATGCTGGTGGAAACCCTCACCGTGGCCGAGAATGTGGCCCTGGGCCTGCCCTCATCGCGCGGGCTGCTCACCGATTTGGACCGGGTCGCGGCCCGGCTGCGCGAGCTGGCCGCCCAATACGGCCTGCAGGTGGAACCCGACGCCTACATCTGGCAGCTTTCGGTGGGCCAGCAGCAGCGGGTGGAAATCCTCAAGGTGCTCTATCGGGGCGCTTCGCTGTTGATTTTGGACGAGCCCACCGCGGTGCTCACGCCCCAAGAGGTGGAAGACCTGTTCCGGGTCATCCGCCAGATGGTGGCCCAGGGGCACAGCGTGGTGTTCATTTCCCACAAGCTGCACGAGGTGCTGGCCATCAGCGACCGCATCACCGTGCTGCGGGATGGCCGCAAAATCGGCACCGTGTCCGCGGGGCAAACCACCAAAGCCGAGCTGGCCCGCTGGATGGTGGGCCGCGAGGTCACTTTTCGGCCCGCGAAAGCACCCATGCAGCC
>JALSPJ010000200.1 GCA_026985995.1 Anaerolineales bacterium | reverse complement strand
CCAGCTCGGGCGGGTAAACCCGGCCCTCGATGTTGGGGATTTGGGTGGCGGTAAAGGCCACCACCCGATAGCGGGGATTGTCGCGGAAGGCCACATTGAAGTTGTGGAAGTCCCTTCCGGCTGCGCCCATGATGATGACGGGAATGGGGTCCATCGAGACACCTCCTGAAAGCGTGGGGGAGATGCGGTCACGGCGAAACGAATGAGCCGGGCTGCAACAGGTTCGCACGCACCAAAACCCGCAGTGCGGAAGGCGCGTCGGGCTGTGCGGGGAGCGAAAAGGCCCGAAAGCCCCAGGCCTCGGGGCGCTGCAGCAGGTCCTGGCACACCTGCCTGGCCTGGGGGGAAGTCTGACAAAAGAGCTGGTCCGGCGTAGGCGCGGTGAGCAAGATGAGGCCCACGGGCTTTTGGCGAATGAGTGTAGCCAAATCCGTGGGCTGCCGGCGATAAGTTTTGTCGAGGGAAACGAACTGCGGGCCGAAGTACACTTCCCACTGGCCCTCGACGCCCAGCACATAGATGGGCTCCTGCGCGGGCAGGTTCAAAGCGCGCACGAAGCGCGCCACCTGCTCAACGGTGCGGTTGGGGTCTTGGAGACGGGGAACCCAGGTTTGCACATTGTGCCCGCGCCACAAAAACGCGGCCACCCCCACCAGGGCCAGGGTGAAAACCAGCGAGGCCCGGCCCGTTTCGGGCACATGCACGCAGCGCCCGAAAGTAAGGCCATACAAGGCCAAAAACGCGCCCCAGAGCAAATACAGGTAGTGCCCGTGGGGCATTATCAGCAAAATCCCCGCGGCTATCGAAAGCAAGGTTGCCCACGCGGGCAGGGTCAGGCGGAACCACAGGGCCAGCTTCGAGCGCCATTGCCCGGACCCAAAGGCCCGCAGCCAGTCATACACCCCCGGCAGCGCGCCCAGCATCAGCAGCAGAGCAAGTTCCTGGCGTGCACCAATGTGGTTGGTGGCCAAAACCGGGTGCCCCGGAAGCGAAACAACCTGCACTTTTGTGAAAAGGATTTCGTTCAAGCGCGCGGCGTTGTAACCGATGTGCTGCCCCAGCAACGCGGGCCGCTCGAGGAACATGGCCGGCAGGCTGTCGGTGCGGGTGAAATACTCGCCGATTTTATCGGTGGCGAACCAGGGGTTGTCGATAGGGTCGCCCAGGGCTGCCCGCACCACGACGAAGTGCTGCTTGAAGGCCAACAGCAGCCGGTCGGGCTGGTATGGATTGCCCCACAGGAGCAGCAAGAAAAGCCCGCTGCCCAGCAAAGCCCACTGCTCCCGCCCCCAGGCGGCGAACTGCCAACGCCAGGTCCACAACAGCAACGCCAACCCCGCGAGGGCCATGGCCACCAGCGCGGTTTCGGGCCGCACATAGGCCGCCACCCACAAGGCCCAGGCGTAGCGCAAAAGCACGCGCCACCAGGGCCCGCGCGCCTGGTGAGGCCACACCACGCCCAAAGCGGCGAAATACACCACCAGCCAAAACACACTCACCCGGGGCCAAAGCCGGCTGTGCCCCTGGCTCACCAAAAGCAAGGCCGCGGCCCAAAAGGCCGTGCCGGGCGTCACGCGGGCCCGGCGCAGGCTCCAATAGACGGCCAGGGGCGCCAAAATCGCGGCCCAGCGATAGCTGAGGTAATACAGGCGCAGGGGGTCGGGCTGCACCAGGGCCAGCAGCCGATACCACAGCCGATACAGGGGGCCATATTCCGGCGGATAAGCCCAAACAGGATAGCGCAGCGCGGCCCAGATGTCGCCCGTCTCGTCGAAAAGCTCGATGTTGACCACCTGCTCCAACGGTGCGAAGAACCTCCAGGCCCACAGGACCAACCCGACCAGAAGCACCAGGTCCAGCAGCCAGGGGCCGCGGCGCGGCAGCCGGGGTTTCAGCCAGGCCACAAAGGACTTGAGGTCAAGGGCGCGCATACCACCATCCTGCTCGGTGCCAGGATGCCAACACCGGCTCGGACAACACGCCAGCCACGGGGTCAGGTTGCGGCGGTAGCTTCACACCAGCCGCTTGCGGATGCTGGCGCTCACGAAATCCAGCGTGGAGACCGTGATGGCAATGAGCCACACGGCCAGCCCCGCGTGCTCATATTGTACCTGGCGAATCCACTGGATGAGCAGAAAGCCGATGCCGCCGCCGCCCACCAGACCGATGACCGTGGACATGCGCACATTGATGTCCCAGCGGTAGAGGCTGAAGGCGGTGAAATGCGGCAGCACCTGGGGCAACACCGCGAACATGATGGTTTGCAAGCGGTTGGCGCCGGTGGACTGAATGGCCTCGATGGGCCCGGGCCGGATGCTCTCGATGGCCTCGGAGTAGAGCTTGCCCAGGGCGGCGATGGTGTGGATGGTAAGGGCGATGAAACCGGCAAAGGGCCCCAGGCCCACCCAAATGACGCCCACCAAACCCCAAATGAGGGGTTCGATGGAACGCACCACATTGAGCACCGTGCGGGTGGCCGTGTAGATGAGCTTGCCAATGGGCACCGGGTGTTCGTTCCCCCAGCGGTGGGCCAGGTAAAGGAAAGCCAACGCGCCGAGCCCCGCGCCCAACCGCGCCAGGCCAGGCGCGGCCGCGGCCACTTCGGCCGGGTCCCAGGCAATGCCCAAAATGCCGTGCGCGTAGCCCAGGCCCAAGGGCCAGCCCAGTGCGGCGCCGATGGCCGCGAAGCCGGCGTAGCGAATGGCCGCGTTGGCCCAGCCCGGCAGGTGGGCCGCGGCCCGGTCCAGCGCGCGGCTAAACCAGCGAAAGCCCAACAGCGCGCCGCCCAATACCAGGGTGAAGAAGACCACGGCCACCGTGATGGGCGCGCGCTCCAGGCCGCCCACCGCCTGACCCAACCGCGCGGCCAGCCACCACCCCACCGCGGCGCCCAAAGCCAGGCCCAGCACACCCCCCACCAGGCCCTGAGGTGAAGTGCGCAGGCTGAACATCAAATTGCGAGCCGCCAGAAACGACAGGGGCAGGGCCCACACCATGCCCACCACCGTGGCCATCAGGCCAATCATCACGCTTTCCAGCATGGCCTGCAGGGCCAGCTTCATCTCCCGGCTGAGCTGACCGGTGAATTTCAGCGCGCCGGGTTGCACCGCATGCAACTTGTGAATCTGCGGCCCCTGGGCAAACGAGGGGATGACCACATCGGGGATGTACAACTGGCTCTCGAAAGTCCCGTCGGGCCCGACCTCGATTTCCGTGGGGCCCAAACCCCGGGGCGTAAACGCGTTGCCGATGGGGTTTTCCCACTTGATTTTGACCACCTTGCCGGGCACGAAACCGCCGCCCCGAATGTGCAACAAAGTGCCGTATTGCAATTTGCCCTTGGTATCGCGCACGCTCAAATCGCCGCAAGTGGGGGTGACCACCACCCAGGGTTCGCCCGCTTTGGGCTGGTTGACCGGCGGGCCGCTTTCGCCGGGCGGGCAAGGGGCCTGCACCAACGCGGTGGCCCGCAGCTCGGTGGCTTCGTAATCGAAGGCCGCGCGCCAGGGCCAGATGATGTCGCCCAAAATGCGGCCCGTTTCCCGATATTCGCGGATGGCCTTGGGCAAGTCGATGCCCACGATGCGGGTGCCCAGCACCAGGGTACCCAACAGCACCAGAGCGATGAACCCATCCCAGCCGGGGGAAGGGGCCTGGGCTGCCCGGGCCGCGGCCACGGCCCGCGCATCCCGCACATTCCACCACCACAGTGCGGCCAACAGCGCGGCCATGATGAGCAGCACCGTGGTGTAGAGGGTGCGCGAAGCGTCTTCCCCGGTCAGGGCCCAGCGCACCAGGGTCGGCCCCGCCAGCGAAAACACCAACACCAGCAGCCCCACGAAACCGGCATTGACCAGGCGGGCTTGCAGCGGGTCCTCGGGCCGCGGCAGACGGCGCAACACCGCGGCGCGCAGCAGGCCATAGACCACGCCAATCAGCGCCAGTGCGGCCAGCAGCAAACGCGCCAGCACCAGCGCGGCCAGGCCATAGGCTTCCTCGGGGAACCGGGCCCGCTGCGCGGCGGTGAACACGGTGAGCCCGGCCAGCACCACCACCGTGGCCAGAATCGTCACCCCGCGTTGCAACGCGCCAGCCGCCGCCTGGCCCAGACCGGGCACCACCAGCGACAGCCCGGCAGACAACCATTGCTTGGCTCCCTTGGGCATGGCTCAGCCCCCTAAGCGTTGGGCTTCTTCACCGTAAATTTGCTTGAATTCCGCGTCGGTCATGTGGCGAATATCCTCCCGGGTGCCTTCGTAGACCAGGCGCCCCTCCCGCAGGCCGATGACCCGGGTAGCGTAACGCTGCACCAGGTCCAGGTAGTGCAGGCTGCACAGAATGGTAATGCCCCGCTCCTGGTTCAGGCGTTCCAGATAGCCCATGATGGAATGGGCCAGCACGGGGTCCAGACTGGCCACGGGTTCGTCGGCCAGGAGCATTTCGGGGTTTTGCACCAGGGCCCGGGCAATGCCCACCCGCTGCTTTTGGCCGCCGCTCAATTCCGAGCCGCGATGATGGGCCCGGTCGGCCAGGCCCACCTGCTCCAGGGCCTCCAGCGCGCGGCGGTGGTCTTCGGGCGGGAAGTAATACAGCAGGCTCCACCAGGGGTTGGTGTAGCCCAGCCGTCCGGCCAGCACATTGGTGAGCACCGAAAGCCGGTCCACCAGGTTGAATTCCTGAAACACGAAGCCGATTTTCCGGCGCACCCGGCGCAGCCCGGCCTCGTCTAAGGCGGTGATGTCGATGTCGTTCCACACGATGCGGCCCTCGGTGGGCTCGATGAGGCGATTGATGGAACGCAACAGGGTGGATTTGCCCGACCCGCTCAGGCCGATAATGACCAGGAACTCCCCCTCCTCCACGGTGAAGCTCACATCCTTGAGGGCCACGGTGCCGGTTTCATACACCTTGGTCAAGTGCTCTACCCGCAGCATGGGCAACTCCCGGGGGAAGGCATGGGGCCAAAGGCCCGGGGGAAGAAAAGGCCGCGGGGGCCGAAACCCCCGCGGCGCTCGGTACGGGCTACTTGCCCAGGTCCTCGATGCTCAGGCCCGCGGCCTCCAGCTGCTGGCGGAAGCCATCGTAGAAGGCGTCGTCCGCGGCCTCCAGGCCCTGCCACGAGAACAGGCCCTTGAGCATCTCCTTGCCCTCGTCGGTTTCGTTCAGGCTGAGCAGGGCCTGCACGATTTTCTCCCGCAGCTCGGGCGGGAAGTCGGGCCGGAAGGAGATGTTGTCGTTGGGAATGGGCGCGGAAGTGGCGATGACCACCACCTTGTCCTTGACATCGGGGTACTCGTCTTCCACCAGCACCCGGGCGTCCTGGAAGGTCGCGCCGGCGTCGCAATCGCCGTTGTAGACGCCGATGACCACCGCGTCGTGGCCGCCGGTGTCGACGATTTCGGCCAGGTCCTTTTCGGGGTCAATGCCCGCGGCCAGCATGGTCAGCATGGGAATGACCCAACCCGAGGTGGACTCAGGGTCCGGGCGGCAGAAGGTCTTGCCCTTGAGGTCCTCGACCTTTTCGATGCCCGACCCGGCCTGGGTGATGATTTGGCCGGCGTAGGAAGTGGAGCCATAGCGCACCGACACCAGGGCCACATCCGCGCAGCCCCGCTCATGGGCCCGCACATAGCCAAAGGTGTTCAGCGCGGCCATTTGGGCCTCGCCCGAGCACATGGCCTCCTGCTGGGCCGTGTAGTCGGTGGGAATGACGGGCTTGATGACAATGCCCGTCTGCTCTTCCACATATTGGGCGATGGGCTCCGCGCCGGCCAGCACTTTCTGCGTATCCTGCGAAGGCGTGAGCACCCAGATGACGGGGTTCTCCGCGGTGCCCAACGCGGGTTCGGCCGCGGCTTCCTCGGTGGGTTCCTCGGTAGCCGCTTCGGTGGCCTCGGGCATGGCCTCCTCGGTGGGGGCTTCGGTGGCCTCGGGCATGGCCGCTTCGGTCATCTCGGCCTTGGGGGCCTCGGTGGCCGGGGCTTCGGTGGCCTTTTCCCCGCCGCCGCACGCGGCCAGGGCCAGGGCCAGCACCGCCAGCAAGGCGAGCAACAGCCAGAATTTGCGAGACATAGGCTTCTCCTCCTGCGAGAAGGGTTTAGGGCGGACAAAGCGCCGCGGGCAACCGCGGCCACGCTTATCTTACCGGAAAAGCCCCCAACGGACAAGAGGCAGGATGTCACCGCCATGCCCCCGGTCCAACCCCCGCAACCCTGGTATAATCCAGGCCCGAAAAAGACGCCCCACACGCGCAGGAGGGATCCATGAGCAAACAGGTGGTGCATACCCACGCCGCGCCGGCGGCCATTGGGCCCTATTCCCAGGCCATTCGGGCCGGCGATTTTGTCTACACCGCAGGCCAAATCGGCATCGACCCGGCCACGGGGCAACTGGTGGAAGGCATCGAAGCCCAAACCCGGCAGGCCTTGCGCAATTTGCAGGCCGTGCTGGAAGCGGCCGGGGCCTCCCTGGAGCAAGTGGTCAAGACCACCGTTTTCTTGCACGACATGGGCGATTTCGGCGCCATGAACGCGGTGTATGCCGAATTCTTCGCCGCCGAGCCGCCGGCCCGTTCCGCGGTGCAGGCCGCGGCGCTGCCCAAAGGCGCGCTGGTGGAAATCGAGGCCGTGGCCTACAGCCCCCGCTGACGGACCGCGCCCGCCATGACCCATCTTCGTCTGGGCCCGCGGCGTTGGATCCCCCGGCCTTCGGAGCGGCGGGTGTTGCTCGCGCTGGGGGATTTGCTCGCCGCGGGCGTGGCCTGGCTGGCCGCGCTGCTCACCTGGTATTGGAGCGCGCTGCCCTATTCGGCCTGGCGCGGGTGGTGGGGTTTTGCCATATCCCGCCCGGCCTGGTTTTACGCGCTGCCTTTCCTGTGGCTGCTGCTGTTGGTCGACCTCTACGACGACAGCCGCGCGCTCAGCGCCCGTCGCACCACCCAGGGCGTGCTGTTTTCCGCGCTGCTGGGCCTGCTGCTTTACCTGCTGTTCTACTTCGTGCTCACCGTGGAGCGGCGGGTGTTGCCCCGCATCAGCGTGGCCGCGTTCGTGGCCTACGCGCCGGTCGCCACCCTGTTGTGGCGCGCGCTGTACCGTCGCATCGCCACCCGCTGGGTGCGGCGGGTGCTCATCGTGGGCGCAGGACGCCACGGGCGGGAATTCGTGACCTATTTGCGCGGCCCCGAAGGGCAGGCCCAACACCCCGCGGTGCTGGTCGGCTTCGTCGACGACGACCCGGCCAAGCAGGGCCAAACCATCGCCGGGCTGCCCGTTTTGGGAACCGGCACCGACCTGCCGGCGCTCATCACCCGTCACGCGGTCACCGATGTGGTGGTGGCCATCGTGGGCGAAATTCGCGGCGAGCTCTTCCAGGCCCTGCTCGACGCCCAGGCCATGGGCGCGGAGGTCAGTCATCTGCACGGCCTGTACGAAGAAGCCTTCCAGCGGCTGCCCATTCGGCACCTGGCCGCCACCTGGCTCATCCAATCCTTCATGGACCAGGCGCGCAAGAGCATTTACTACCAGCTGGGCAAACGGGCCTTAGATGTGGTGGCCGCGCTGGTAGGGCTGGCCCTGCTGGCCGTCATGGGGCCCTTCATCGCCCTCATCATCGTGGTCGAAAGCGGCTGGCCTGTGCTCTTTGCCCAAAAGCGGGTGGGGCGACACGGCCAGATTTTCACCGTGTACAAATTTCGCACCATGCGCCCCGCGGCCGAAACCACCACCAACCGCTGGGCCACCGACGACGAGCTGCGCCGCGTCACCCGTTTTGGCAAATTCCTGCGCAAAACCCACCTGGACGAATTCCCCCAATTCCTCAATGTGCTGTGGGGGCAAATGAGCGTGGTGGGCCCCCGGCCCGAGCAGCCCAAACTGGTGCAAGAGCTGGAACGCCAAATTCCCTTCTATCGGGCCCGGCTGCTGGTCAAACCCGGTATCACGGGCTGGGCGCAAATCAACCACGGCTACGCGGCCACCTTGGAAGGCACGGTGCGCAAGCTGGAATACGACCTCTACTACATCAAACACCGCAACCTGGCCATGGATGTGCTCATCATCCTGCGCACCGTGGCTGCGGTGTTGGGTTTTCGGGGGCATTGAGACATGGAACACGCGCTGGTCACCGGCGGGGCCGGGTTCATCGGCTCCCATTTGGTGGAAGGGCTTTTGGCCCGCGGGGTGCGGGTGACGGTGCTGGACAATTTCTCCACCGGGCGGGCCGAAAACCTGGCCGCCAGCGCGCGACATCCCGATTTGCGCATCCTCACCGGCGATGTGCGCGACCCGGCCGCGGTGCAGGCCGCGCTGCGGGGAGCCGATGTGGTCTTCCACCTGGCCGCGTTCGTCTCGGTGCCGGGTTCCATCGAGCGCCCCATCACCAGCCTGGAAATCAACGACCTGGGCACCGCGCAGGTGCTGGAAGCCGCGCGGCGGGCCGGCGTGCAGCGGGTGGTGCTGGCCTCCAGCGCCGCGGTCTACGGCGACCACACCACCCTGCCCCTGCACGAAGACCTGCCCCCGCGGCCCCTTTCGCCCTATGCAGCCGAAAAAGTGGCCAACGAGGCCCTGGCCTTTGCCTATACGCAATTGGGCCTGCCCACCGTGGCCCTGCGCTTCTTCAATGTCTACGGCCCCCGCCAGCGCAGCGATAGCCCCTACGCCGCGGCCATCCCCAAATTCGTCGAACGCCTGCGGGCCGGGCAGCCCCCCATCATCTACGGCGACGGCCGCCAAACCCGGGATTTCGTCTTCGTGCGCGATGTGGTCCAGGCCCTGTTGGCCGCGGCCCAGGCCCCCGGGGCCCC
>JALSPJ010000199.1 GCA_026985995.1 Anaerolineales bacterium | reverse complement strand
CGCTTTGCTGTGGCAGCGCGACCCAGAGGCCGAGGTCCCCGAGGAGGTGGTGGCCATCAGCACCATCGGCGAGTGGCCCACGGCCGGCGAGCGCAAGGTGCACCTGGGCAGCTGGCTGGGCCTTCCGGTGCGGCGCTGGCCGAAGGAGCCGGGCCAGGGGGTGCTCGAACGCTTCCAATGGCGGCTGCACCTGGGCCCGGGGTGTTACCCCGTGCGCCTGGCGTGGTATCGGGTAGGGGAGCTGGGGGCTTATTACCCGGCCCACGCGGCCAGTCAACGCTGGGGCCGCGCGGTCACCATCGCCGCGGTGCAGCTGCTGCCTGAAGGGGGCCTGCACATCACGCCGCAGTGCCCGACGAGGCCTTAACCAAAAAAGGCGGTGGCCTCGGGTAGAGACCACCGCCCGTCGCGCTGGTTGCCGCTTATCTTACGGCGCGGCTTTCACCTCATCCCACAGGCGTTGGTAGAGGGCTTCGGCCTCGCCCACGGGCTTGAGGAAATGCAGCTTGGCCCGCACTTCCTGGGGCGGGTAGACCGTGGGGTCGTTCAAGAAGTCCTCGGGCAGCAATTTCTCGGCTTCGGCATTGGGGGAGGCGTAGTAGTTGTATTCCGAGATTTTGGCCCCGATGTCGGGTCGCAGGATGAAGTTGATGAACATTTCGCCGGCCAATTTCTCTTCGGGCGAAGCCGACATGGGAATGCACAGGTTGTCGACCCAAATCACACCGCCCTCTTGGGGGATGGTGTAGGCGATGTTCTCATTATCTTCCTGGGCTACCAAGAAGTCGCCGCTCCAGCCATGGGCCAACAGGTTTTCGCCCGAAGCCAGCAGGTCTTCGTAGGTGTCGCTGTCGTAGCCCGACAACCCCGCCTTGGCCTTGATGAGCAGGTCCCGGGCCTCTTGCAATTGGGCTTCGTCGGTGGTATTGGGGTCATAGCCCAGGTAAATCAGGGCCGCGGCGAAGGATTCCCGGGCGTCGTCGAGCATGGTGGCCCGGCCATACCAGGGCGCATCGGGGTTGGGGTCAAAGAGCACGGCCCACGATTGGGGTTCGTCGATTTGGTCGCTCAAATAGCCAATGCCGGTGGTTCCCCATTGGTAGGGCACGCAATATTTGTTGCCGGGGTCGAAGGGCACATTGCGCCACTCTTCGGCCAGGTTCTTGAGGTTGGGGATGTTGTCGTGGTTCAGCTCGGCCAGCAGACCTTCCTGAATCATGATGTTGACCATGTAATCGGAAGGCACGATGACCGCGTAACCCGTCACGCCGCCCTTGAGCTTGGCCAGCAGTTCTTCGTTGCTGGAGAAGTTGTCTTCGATGACTTTGATGCCCGTCTCCTGCTCAAACAGGTCGTACACCTCGGGGTCGATGTACTCGGACCAGTTGAAGAAGACGATTTCCTTGGCTGGTTCGACCGCGGCCTGAGCGGGGGCCTGTTCAGGCGCCTGGGTTTCCATGGACTGCTCGGCCGGGGCCGCGGTGGGCGCGGTTCCCTTTCCACCGCAAGCCGCCAGCCCAGCCAGCAAACCCAGGGCCAAAGCCCAAAGCACGAAACGACGCATGGGAGCACCTCCTTAGGGAAAATCGACGCCCGGCCAGGCCGGTGCGTCAGAACAAACGCACATTGCGCTCATCGCGCCCGCGAGCGGCCAGCAGGGCCAGGGTGACCAGCAGCAGCGAGAAGCCCAACATGAGGCTGGAAACGGCGTTGATTTTGGGCGTCACACCTTTGCGAATCATGCCAAAGACCCGCACCGGCAGGGTGTTGAACCCCGCGCCGCTGGTGAAAAAGGTGATGACGAAGTCGTCCAACGAGAGGGTAAAGGCCAACAGCGCGCCGCCCAGCACGCCGGGCATCATCAGAGGCAGGGTCACCCGCCAGAAAGTGCGCCACGGGTTGGCATACAGGTCCTGCGCGGCCTCCTCTAAAGTGCGGTCCATTTGGGCCAGCCGGGCCTGCACCACCACCGCGACGAAAGAAATGTTGAAGGCCACATGGCCGATGATGACGGAAAAGGGGACCGCCAGACGCACGCCGAAGAAGTTCACCTTCCACACATGCAGGCCGATGCCGCTGAGGTTGAAGAAGGCCAGCAGCATGATGGCCATGGCGATGTCGGGGATGATGATGGGCAGATACAGGGTAATGTCGGCAAACAGGCGGCCCGGGAAACGGCGGTAGCGCTCCAACGCCATGGCGGCCAAAGTGCCCAGCACCGTGGCAATGGCCGTCGAAACCACGGCCACGAACACGCTGTTCCACAAGGCCAGCATAATTTGCCGGTCTTGCAACATGGCCTCGTACCAGCGCCAGCTGAAGCCAGCCCACTGCGACACCGAGCGGGAATCGTTGAACGAAAAGATGACCAAAATGATAATGGGCAGGTAGAAGAACAGATACCCGGCCGCGCCATAGATGTGGAAGAGCACGCGCAGGGCTTCATGGCGCAGGCGATGCGAAAGGCGCGGTTGGCTCGCAGCGGGTGCGGTCATCCCAAACCTCCTCGGCGGCCCTCTTCACCGCCTGTGCGGAAGTAGATGAGGGTCGCCACCAACATCACCGCCATCATCAGCACCGAGAGCGCGGACCCAAAAGGCCAGTCGTGCGCGCCCAAGAACTGGTTGGTGATGACATTGCCAATCATCAACCGCTTGCCACCGCCCAAAATGGCCGGGGTGACGAACGCGCCCAAGGAAGGAATGAAGACCAGCATGGTTCCGGCCACAACGCCGGGCAGGGAGAGGGGCCAAATCACCCGGCGGAACACCTGCCAGCGGGAGGCGTACAGGTCTTCCGCGGCTTCCAGCAGCCGACGGTCTAAGCGCTCCAGCGCGGCGTAAATGGGCAAAATCATGTCGGGCATCCAGCCATACACCAGGCCCAGCGTGATGGCGAAAGTATTGCCGAACAAGGGCAGCGGGCGGTCGATGATGCCCCATTGTTGGAGCCACACATTGATGAGGCCCGTATTGGTGCGTAGCAAAGTGAGCCAGGCATAAGTGCGCACCAGGAAGTTGGTCCAGAAGGGAATCATCAAGGCCAGCACCAGCGCGTTGCGCACCTTCTCAGGCCGGGTGGCGATGTAATAGGCCAGGGGATACCCAAACAGCAGGCTGAAGAAGGCCGTCAGGAAGGCTATCCACAGGGAAGCGAGGAAGGTTTTGAAGTACAGGGGGTCGAAAACCCGGCGGTAATTGTCTAAGGTCCACTTCCACACCACGCCGCCATAAACATCCCGCTCCAAAAAGCTATAGACCAAAATGATGCCCAGCGGGATGATGAAGAACAGCATCAGCCACACGAAGGACGGCGCCAGAAGCAGCCAGGCGCGCAAACCGGGTTTGCGTTGCAACAAAGCGCTCACGATTCGCTCCGAAAAACGCGCGCGGCCGCGTGGGGCCAGCTGACCACCACATGCTCGCCACGCTGGAAGCGGGTTTCCCCCTGGCCCACGGGCATGCGCACATGCAAAGTCGTGCCGCCGGCCAGGTGCACCTCGTAGCGAATGTCCAAACCGTGATAAATCACATGGCGAATGATGCCTTCGACCGCGTTCCAGCCTTCCTGTTGGGGCACTTCCTCGGGCCGATGCAGCCGCATTCGCTCAGGACGCACCGCCATCATGGCTTCCGAGCCCGCGTTGAGCGTCGGTTCCCCCCAGTGGGCCAGCAACACCGCACCGCTCACCGTCAGCACCTGCACCCCATCCCCCACCTGCTGCACCTGCACGGGGATGAAGTTGGTATCGCCGATGAAGTCAGCCACGAACAGGTTTTCGGGGTGCTCATACACCTCCTGCGGCGTGCCCACCTGCAGCACCCGCCCCCGGTTCATCACCGCAATGCGGTCGGCCATGGTGATGGCTTCTTCCTGGTCGTGCGTCACATAAATGAAGGTAATGCCCACTTGCTCCTGAATGGTTTTCAGCTCCAGCTGCATGGCCTTGCGCAGCTTGAGGTCTAAGGCGCCCAGCGGTTCATCGAGCAACAGCACTTTGGGACGATTGATGAGCGCCCGGGCCAGGGCCACCCGCTGCTGCTCGCCGCCCGACAGCTGATGGGGCCGACGACGCTCGTAGCCGCTCAGGCGCACCAGTTCCAGCATCTCGCCCACCCGCCGGCGAATTTCCTCCCGGGGCACGCCGCGCATTTCCAGCCCAAAGGCGATGTTTTGCGCCACCGTCATGTGCGGAAACAGGGCATAATTTTGAAAGACCGTGTTGACGGGCCGCTGATAAGGCGGCTTGTAGCCCTGGGGCTCGCCTTCGATGAAAACTTCGCCTTCGGTGGGCAATTCAAAGCCCCCAATCATGCGCAAGGTCGTCGTCTTACCCGACCCGCTGGGCCCCAGCAAGGCGAAGAACTCGCCAGGCGCGATTTTCAAGGACACATGATTGACCGCGATGACCTCAGCGAAACGCTTGACGACATCGCGGAGCTCCACGGCGGGGACGGAAGTTTCGACCACAGCTCGCTTCCTACAGGGAAAGGGGACTTTCGGCGCGGCTTATCGGTAAAGCATGCATCTATTGTACAGGAAAAAGTGGATTTTGCCAAGCAACGCGGGGGCTACGCGCAGGTTTCGCAAAGAAGCGGGGGAAGGTGGCGCTAACCCTCCTGTTCCCGCAAAGCAGCGATAATTTCCGCGGCCATGTCGTAGCGGCGAAACGGTGGCATGATATAAAGCCCTGCCGCCCAGGGTCGAATGCGTGCCGCGAGCTCCAGGGCGATGCGAATGCCCTCCTCCCGGCTCCGGTCGCCGGCGCGCGACATGCGCCACAAAATGTCGTCAGGAAGCCGAATGCCCGGCACTTCGTGGTGCAAAAAACGCGCGTGCCGAAAAGTATACAGCGGCAGCAGGCCCACCAGCACCGGCACGGTCAGGGGGCCGTAACGGGCCGCGTAGCCTTCCAAAAAAGCCCGGGCCGCGTCGGGGTCATACACCGGCTGGGTGAGGAAGAAATCCGCGCCGGCCCGGATTTTTCGCCGCATCACCCGCCACTCCCGCTCGGGGTCCGTGGGGGTCAGGTTCAACGCCGCGCCGACGAAGAAGCGGGTCGGTTCCCCCAAAGAATTGCCCGCGTAGTCCATGCCGGCGTTGAAGTTGCGTTTGACCAGTTTGATGAGCCCCGAGGGCACCACATCGTAATGGTCCATGGCCTCGGGGTAGTCGCCAATGGAAGTAGGGTCGCCCAGCACGACGAAGAGATTGCGAATGCCTAAGGCGTGGGCGGCCAGCAAATCGCCCTGCACCCGCAGCAAGTTGCGCCCCCGGGTGGGGAAGTGCAGGGTGGTTTCAATGCCCACTTCGTCTTCGATGCGCTGACACACGGCCCAGGGGCTCATGCGCATGCGGGCCAGGGGGCTGTCGGTGATGTCGATGACATCCGCGCCGGCGTCGGCCACCAGCCGCGCGCCGGCCAGCACCTTGTGCAAATTCACCCCCCGGGGAGGCGAGATTTCCACCGCGAAGACGAAGCGGCCCTGGGCCAGGCGTTGGGCCAGCCGGGAGGGCCAGGCGGTTTCCTCACCCGCGGCGGGGGGCGACGCGGCGCGGCTTTGCACCGCGGCCTGTCGCGCGGCCTCCCGGGGGGAAGCCGCGGGCCCCAGCACCTGCACCCGCACATCCTCGGGCTTCAGGTCGGGCGGCAGGTGCTCTAAGGTCACCCGCATGGCGTGGATGTGGGCCTCGGTGGTGCCGCAGCAGCCGCCGATGAAGCGCGCGCCGGCCCGGGCATACGCCGCGGCATATTCGGCAAAATATTCCGGCCCCGCGGGATACAGCACCCGGCCGGTGGAAACCTGCTCGGGCCAGCCGGCGTTGGGTTTGACCCACAGCACCGCGTCGGGCACCGCGCTGCGCATGGCCCGTAGCACCCGCAGCAACTGGGCCGGGCCGCCCGAGCAATTGGCGCCAATGACATCCGCGCCCCATTCGTGCAGGGCCCGGGCCACTTGCTCGGGCGTGTCGCCCAACAGGGTGCGGTCATCCCGGGTGAAGGTGACGCTGACCACCACGGGCAGCTCAGGGGCGACTTCCCGGGCCGCGGCCAGGGCCTCCCGGGCCTCGTGCAGGTCCGTCATGGTTTCCACCACGAACAGGTCCACCCCCGCGTCGGCCAGGGCCTGCATCTGCTCCCGGAACGCGTCCCGGGCCTCATGGGGCTGCACCAGACCAAAGGGGGCCAGGGGAACCCCCAAGGGGCCCACATCCCCGGCGACCAGCACATCCTGCCGGCCGCTTTCGGCCACGGCCTGCCGCGCCAGGCGCACCCCGGCCTGGTTGATAGCCCTGACCTGGTCTTCCAGGCCGTGTTCGGCCAGCCGATAGCGATTGGCGCCAAAGGTGTTGGTGAGCAAAATTTGCGCGCCGGCCTGCACATAACGGCGGTGAATGTCCAAAATCAAATCCGGCTGCCGCACATTGAGCGCGTCGAAGCACTCGTCGAAAGGCACCCCGCGCGCGTGAATCATGGTGCCCATCGCGCCGTCCAGGAGCACCGGGCGCTTTTGCTGCAACAGGGTTTGCCACAACGCGCGTGCGGCCTGTCGGCCGGTCATTGCCGCCTCCCGGGGGAACTTACTCGGCCGTGGTCTGGGCGTAATCGAGATCGTGCTGCAAGCGCTCCAGATCCGCCTCCACCATCATACGAATCAATTCCTCGAAGGAAACTCGCGGCTCCCAACCCAACTTACGGCGGGCTTTGGACGCATCGGCCAGGAGGATGTTAACCTCGGCCGGGCGGAAGAATTTAGGGTCGATTACGACATAATCGCGATAGTCCAATCCCACATGCGAAAAGGCAATTTCACACAATTCCCGCACCGAGTGCGATTCACCCGTACCGATGACGAAGTCTTCGGGCTCGTCTTGTTGAAGCATCAGCCACATGGCCCGCACATAATCCCCTGCAAAGCCCCAATCCCGCTTGGCTTCCAGGTTCCCTAAGCGCAACTCGTTGGCCAGCCCCAGTTTGATGCGCGCCACGCCATGCGTCACCTTGCGGGTCACGAATTGCAGCCCCCGACGAGGGCTCTCGTGGTTGAACAGAATGCCCGAGACCGCGAATAGGCCATAGGACTCCCGGTAATTGACCGTAATCCAATGTCCGTAGACCTTGCTGACGGCATAGGGGCTGCGGGGGTAAAAGGGCGTTTTTTCATTTTGGGGCATTTCCCGCACATGTCCAAACATTTCGCTGGTGGAAGCCTGATAAAAACGCGCCTTTGGGTGCGCCTGGCGAATGGCTTCCAACAAACGCGTGACCCCCATCGCGTTTACATCAGTGGTCAGCAAGGGCTGCTCCCACGAAGTGGGTACGAAGCTTTGGGCGGCCAGATTGTAGACTTCGTCGGGTTTGTATTTTTCGACAATGGTGATGAGCGACGAAAGGTCCGTCAAATCGCCCTCTACCAATTCAATCTTGTCCAAAATGTGTTCAATTCGCGAATAATTAGGGTCACTGGAACGCCGCACCAGACCCACCACACGGTAGCCCTTTTCCAGCAGAAACTCGGCCAGATACGAGCCGTCTTGCCCGGTAATACCGGTAATCAAAGCCAGGGGCATGGGAACCTCCTTTGGTCGTTTCGCGTCCACGGGGGAAGGACATACGCGCCCGCGGGCGCAACGGGGCACATTATACCCGCAATCCAGGGCCGGTCAAGCGTCGGCCCTCGCGGAACCAGGGCTTTTTCGCGGACGAATAAAATCCCACGGAGGTAGGGGGAACACAGAGCAGCAAAAAATTGTTCTCTCCGTGCCCTCTGTGTCTCCGTGTGAAATGCCGCGTTGTCGCGGCCGTTGGCGTCAAGTGCCCGCGGAACCGCCATGCTATAATCGTCGCATCCCAAACCCGAGGGCCCGCCATGGCCGACGGATACGCCCGCATCCGCACCGCGCTGCATCTGCTCCTGGAGGCCGCCGGCGCCTTAGGCGTGCCCGGTACCGGCGCGGCCAAAGCCGCGGTGGAGCAGGCCGCCCGCCGCCTGGACCAGCGCCGCGCCTGGGAGGCCCTGCAGAGCGCCCTGGCCCAGGCCGAAGAAGCCTTCCGCCAGCAGGCCCGCGCCCGCGGCTGGCACGCCCTGGCCGACGCGCTCCAGCCCGGCCAGCTGCCCCTCTACGCCAGCCCCGCGCTCTACCAGGCCCTGGAACACGCCCTGCAAGCGGGCCAGCGCGGCCCGCTGCAAACCGCCCTGAGCGAACACCTCCAGCGCGACTACCGCCTGCCCCCCGAGGCCGCAACCGAGGCCGCGGCCCTGTACCTCCGCCTGCTCTTCCACCACCTCTGGCGCGTGGCCGCCCTGCGCGAGGCCCTGCAGCCCGTGCTGACCTACGAGACCTGGCAGGGCCTGCAGCACCTGGCCGAAACCTTAGAAGCCCTGCCCCAACGCACGGCCCGGGAAGTGCTGCGCAGCCAGCAGGAACAGGCCCGCGCCCGGGCCTTAGGACAGCTCCAGCCGGCCCTGGCTACCTTCGAGCCCGCGGGGCAGCGCTTCTCCTTCCACAAACTCAAGGCCCAGTACCGCCTGGTGCCCTTCGTGGGCGCGGCCTTCCACCGGGCCCGGGATGAGCTGGTGGCCTGGGCGCAGAACCTGGACCGGCAGCGTCCGGGCCTGCGCTGGCTCTACGGCCCCGGCGGCGCGGGCAAAACCCGCCTGCTGGTGGAAGTGGCCGCGGCCTTGCAGGAAGAGGGCTGGCAGGTGGCCTTTCTGCCCCGGGAGCCCTGGCCGCAGGAAGCCCTGCCCTTCTGGGTGGCGGGGGAAGACGGCCGCCCCCGGCTGCTCGTTGCCGATTACGCGGAGCTGCGCCCGGCCCAGGAAGTGACCGCCCTGC
>JALSPJ010000198.1 GCA_026985995.1 Anaerolineales bacterium | reverse complement strand
GTTCGAAACAAAGGCAATGGTCTTGCCATCGGGGGACCAGCGGGGCATGGTGTCGTTGTGGTCACCGGTGGTAAAGGGCTTGGGCCGCCCGCCCCGGGTGGGCGCCAGCCACAGGTTGGTGTACTTTTTCTCGGTCTTGCGGTCCACCCGCTCGACCACATACACCACCCATTGGCCGTCGGGCGAAATGCGCAAATCCTTAACCAGCCGAAAGCGGTATAAATCTTCGGCGGTGATGCGACGCTTGGGCATAGGGTTTTCCTCCTGGGGGAAAGGCTCCGCTGAGACCGGGGGCCGCCGCGGGCGAGTAGGCTTATCATACTACTTTTTCAGCCCACCTGCCAGGCCCACAACGCCCACAGGCCAATCATCAGCACGCCCAGGCCAAAGCGCACCACAAAAGCCCACCCACAGCCGATGAGGTAGCCTTTGGACGCCTGCCAGGCCTGTTCCCAATCGCGCTTTTGGACATATTCGGCCACCAGCAGGGCCAGGGGCCCCAGCACCAGCCCACCGATGAAAGGCACCAGCCAGGTGCCCACGAGCGCGGCTGCGATGGCGATGGCAATGCTCCACCACGAGGCGCCCCCTTTGGCCGCGCCCATGCCCATGGCGATGTTGTCGGCCACCACCGCGACCAGCATGAGTACGGTAATAGCCGCGAAGTACCCCCACCCGGCCCATTGCACGCTAAAGCCATACACCAGCGCGGCCAGCCAGATGATGACATTGCCGGGGAAGATGGGGATGACCAACCCCACCAGGCCCACCACCATGACCACGAAGAGCAGCACATGCCAGAAAACCCAACCGGCCACCATGTTCACCTCGCCAAAGGCGCGCCGATGCGGCGCGCGGATGTAGCAGTAGTATACCAGCCGCGGGGGAGCGTCAAAGGGCCGTGAGCCAGCGTTCCCGCCACCAGGTCAGCGCGTCCCCTGGCGTGCCGATAGGGAAGGGCGCTTCGCGACGCAACAGCGCGTTGTTCAGAAAGGGCTGGCGGTCCAAAGAGAATCATTACCCATCATGCTCTCCTGGCAAGAAAATCTCGTGGAGAGCACTGAAACAACATCCCCTCTCCTTCCCCAATTTCTGTTACACTTAGGGCAGGATGAGCCCGCCTGCTAAGGAGCCTGAACCATGCGCATCATTCTGGAAGTCAACGGTCGCGAACATACGTTGGAAGTTTCCCCCAACACCACCCTGCTGCAAGCCCTGCGCCAACTGGGTTACTACAGCGTCAAGCACGGCTGCGAGGACGGCTCGTGCGGCGCGTGTACGGTGCTCTTCGATGGCCAGCCCCGCCTGGCCTGCGTGACCCCCGCGGCCGCGGCCCAGGGCCACGCCATCTTCACCACCGAGGCCTTGGGCGAGCACCCCGAAAAGGGCTGGCGGCCCAGCCGGGGCCTCACCCCTGTGCAGCAGGCCTTCGTGGCCACCGGCGCCATTCAGTGCGGCTACTGCACCCCCGCGTATGTGCTGGCCACCGAGGCCCTGCTCGACCGCAATCCCAACCCCACGGACGAGGAAATTCGCGACGCGCTGGGCGGTATTTTGTGCCGCTGCACCGGCTACAAGAAGGTGGTGGAAGCCGTGCACCTGGCCGCGGCCTGGCGGCGTGGCGAGCCCGTGGAACTGCCCCCCGAGCCCCCCGTGGTGCGGGTCGAAGACCTGAGCCCCGCGGCGCAGCCCGGTCCCCCCGCGGCAGCGCCTTCCCCCACCGCACCCGACGCCGGGCCCGCGGTGCAAACCCGCCCCGCGGTGGATGTGCTGCCCAAAATCAAGCCCGTGCCCCAGGTGGCCACCTACCGCCGGGTGGGCAAGCCCGAACCCAAGGTCGACGCCATCAAACTGGTGCAGGGCAAACCCGCATTCGCCGCGGACCTGGACCTGCGGGGGATGCTCTACGCCAAGGTGCTGTTCAGCCCCGTACCCCACGCCCGCATCAAGCGCATCGATGTGAGCAAGGCCCGCGCGCTGCCCGGCGTGCACGCGGTGCTCACCTACCAGGACATCCCCCGGGTGGCCTACTCCACCGCGGGGCAGTCAGACC
>JALSPJ010000197.1 GCA_026985995.1 Anaerolineales bacterium | reverse complement strand
GGGGCTGGTGGGAACCGGCGTGGGCGAGGGCGGCATGGGTGTGGCCGTGGGCAGCGCGGGGGTGGCCGTGGGCCCGGCCGCGGTGGCGGTGAGGCTGGGGGGAACCGGCGTGGGCGAGGGCGGCATGGGTGTGGCCGTGGCCGTGGGTTCAACCGCGGTGGGGGATTGGGGGGTATGGGTGCGTGTAGCCATTGCCGACGCGGTCGGCGCTCCCTGGGCGGTGGCCGTGCGCGGGGGCGGGTTGACGGCCGGGGCCCGTGCGGTGGCCGTGAAGGTGGCCAGCACTTCGGCGACCAGGGTGTTCAGCTGCGCTTCCAACCGCGGCGTGGCCGGCGCGGGTTCCCCAAAAAGCCCCTGGCAACCGGCCAGCAGCCCCACAACCAGCCCGGCGAGCGCGGTCAGGGCGATTTTCGTGCGCATTGTCGTCCTCCTGGCGTCATCCATAACCCAGCAGGCGCACCACCGTGGCCACCAGGATGGTCACCACAATACCCAGGCCCAGGGGCATGAGCGCGCCGAACGCAGCCCATTTCTTGCTGCCCGTTTCTTTGTAGATGGTCAAAATGGTGGTGGCGCACGGGTTGTGCAGAATGGCGAACAGCATCAGATTGGCCGCGGTCAGCAGGGTCCACCCGGCCTGGCCCACCAGCAAATCCCGCAGGGCCTGCAACGAGTCGAGCTCAATCATCATGGACGCATTCTGGTAGACCATAATCATGGTGGGCACGACGATTTCGTTGGCCGGGATGGCAATGATGTAGGCCAGCAGAATGACGCCGTCGAGCCCCATCAGGCGGCCTAAGGGGTCCAGGAAGCCGGCGATGTGCCAGGCCAGGCTCTGGCCGCCCACAGTGATGTTGGCCAACAGCCAAATGACGCCGCCCGCAGGCGCGGCCGTGGCCATGGCCCGCCGCAGCACGAAGATGGTGCGCTCGATGAACGAGGTGTAGAGGATTTGCAGGAAGTTGGGGCGGCGGTAAGGCGGCAGTTCTAAGGTGAAGGCCGAGGGCAGCCCCTTGAGCACGGTGCGGGAAAGGCCCCACGACACCAGCAGGGTGAAGAAGATGCCCAACAGGATGGTGACGATGACCGCCAGCGCGGCCACGAACGAAGCATAGGCCGGCGGGAATTGGGCGGCGATGAACACCGTGGCCAGCATGATGAGGGTGGGATAGCGACCGTTGCAGGGCACGAAGGTGTTGGTGAGGATGGCGATGAGCCGCTCCCGGGGCGAATCGATGATGCGGGTGGCCACCACGCCGGCCGCGTTGCACCCGAAACCCATGGCCATGGTGAGGGCCTGTTTGCCGTGCGCGCCGGCTTTGCGGAACAGCCAGTCTAAGTTGAACGCGATGCGGGGCAGCAGGCCCAAGTCTTCCATGAAGGTGAACAAAGGGAAGAAAATGGCCATGGGCGGCAGCATCACGCTTACCACCCACGCCAGGCCTCGATACACGCCGTGCCACAAAAAGCCGGTCAGCCACCAGGGCAGGCCTAAGGCCTCGAACAGGGCCGCGCCCCGGGCTTCCAGCCAAAACAGGGCCCGGGCCAGCAGTTCCGACGGCACATTGGCGCCCTGGATGGTTATCCAGAACACCACCCCCAGCATGAGCATGAGCACTGGCAGGCCGGTCACGGGGGAAGTGAGCAGCCGGTCCAGCACCTGGTCCCAATCGTAGCGCCGGGGTTGACCCTGGCGGTGCACCACCCGCCGGGCGATGCGCTCGGCCTCGGCGTACAGGGCCTCCACCACCGCGTCTTGCCAGGCCGGGCCTAAGCCACGGCGCAGTTCTTCGGCCTTGCGCAGCAAGGCTTCGATGCGGGCCTGGGTGGCCGCGTCGGGGGTCTGCCACCCGGGGGCCTGGGGCCCGGGAACCGCCAGCAGGCGTTCCATGTCGCCGTTGATGCGGGTGGAGGGCACTTGTACCCGGGTTTGCGTGGCCTGCCCCTGGGCCAGCGCGTGCAGCTCGCCGCTGCGCAGGGCTTCGATGATGCGCGGGTCCCCGTCCAACAGGCGCAAAGCGACCCAGCGCGCGCTGGGCAGGCCGGGCAGCAGGGCCTCGACCTCGGCCATCAGCGTTTGCAGGGCTTGCTGAAAGACCTCCGAGCCCTGCACCCGGCGGGGATGGGTGCGTATTTCCCCCTTGACCAGGGCTTCGAGGGTTTGCAGCAGGCGGCTCACGCCTTCACCCGTGCGGGCCACGATGGGCACCGCGGGCACGCCCAGGTCCCGGGCCAGGGCTCGGGTGTCGATGTCCAGCCCTTTGCGCCGGGCCTCGTCCATCATGTTCACGGCCACGATGGCCTTGTCGGTGATTTCCAGAATTTGCAGCACCAGGTTCAGGTTGCGCTCCAAGGCCGTGGCGTCGACGGTGATGATGACCGCGTCGGGCCGGCCGAAGAGGATGAAGTTGCGGGCCACTTCTTCGTCTTCGCTGGTGGAAAGCAGGGAATAGGTGCCGGGCAGGTCCACGACGCGGTAGCGTTTGCCGTTGAACTCGAACGCGCCTTCGGCCCGGGTGACGGTTTTGCCCGGCCAGTTGCCCGTGTGCTGGCGCAGGCCGGTCAGGCGGTTGAAGAGGGTGGATTTGCCCGTGTTGGGGTTGCCGGCCAGCGCGACCACATAGTCGGCCACCCGCCCGTCGTCGGCGCCCAAAGGGGCCAGGGACGCGGCCGCGGGGCAGGTGGCGCAGGCCGGGGTGGGGAAGGAAGCGCCCAAGGGCCGGGCCTGGGGTTCCTTAGGGGCGCGGGTTTGGGGTTTGAGCCGGGGTAGCGTCATGGGGGCTTGCTCCTTCGTCGTTGAGGGTGTTGGGGGAAGGGGCGGTGGGCAGGGGCCGCACCCAAATGCGCGCGGCCTGCTCTTCCCGCAGCGCGATGCGGGTGCCGCGCACCAGATAGGCCCGCGGGTCGCCGAACATGGCGCGCAGGTAAACCCGCACCCGCGCGCCGGGGGTGAAGCCCAGGTCCAGCAACCGCCGGCGGGCCAGCCCTTGCACCGCGGGGTCGATGGCCACCACCTCGGCCTCCGCGTCGTCGGGGAGCTGGTTCAGGGGCAACACATCGGGGGGCATACGCCGTTCGTGGGCCTCCGCGGGCACCACATGCACATTGGCCGCCACGCCGGGGGCCAGGCGACATTCTTCGCCGTCTTCCCGCAGCAGCACCACCCGCTCGGGGGTGCGTTCCAGCACCTGCACTTGCTGCCCCACTTGCAGCCCGCAGGCCAGCAATTGCTGATAGGCCATGGCCGGCTCATCTTCCAGGTGGGCGATGCGGGCCGGTTGGCCCACGGGCCAGTCGGTGAGCGGGGTGGTGCTCGGCTGGGGTATTTCCCCTTGGCTGGGGGGAATGGGGTCGCCGTGGGGGTCCGTGGCCGGGTAGCCCAAGGCCTCGTACAGGCGCTGAGCCGCGGTAGGGCTCAGGCGGTGCTCTAAGCGATGGGCTTGCGGGTGAACCTGATCCAGGGGCCAACCCGCGTGGTCGTGCAGGTAGCGTTCCCATAAGCGATGGGCGCGCAAGATGTGCACGGCCCAATCGCGACCGGCGTCGGTGAGGTGCACCCGGCCGGCGCGGCGTTCCACCAGGCCCCGGGCCGCCAACAGGTCCACCAGGGCCTGGGCCCGGGCCAGGGGCAGGTGCAGCAGCCCGGCCAGAGCCTCGGGGCTGGGGTCGGTGCGATGGTCCAGGGTGTATTCCAAAATGCTCTTGAGCGCGTCTTCGATGAGAATGCGCTGTCGCGCGGCGCGCCAGGCCTTCCAACGGGCCCACAGGCCGTGGCGCGGCCAGAGGACGAGCAGCAGCACGCCGGCCATGAGCAGCCAAAGGGCGAAGGTCATCGGTGGGCCTCCAGGGGGGCGGCAGGGGGCGGGGTGATAGGTGGTTCCACCTGCTGCACGAAGATGCTTTGGGCCAGCCGCGGGCCTACCACCGCGCGCCCGCCGCCGGGTTCCAGCTGCAGGTGCAGCAGCTGGTCGTAGGGGGTGCGTTCCAGCACGATGAGGCGTTGGCCCAGGTGCAGCCCGAGCTCGGTAATGCGGCGCAGCAGGCCGGGGTCCCGGTCCGAGACCCGCTTGACCACCAGGGGGACGCCTGGGGGGGCGTGGAGCAAGGGGGTGTCGGTCACGGGCGGCAGGTGCAAATCGGGCCCGGGGATGGGGTGGCCGTGGGGGTCGTAGGCCGGGTCGCCCAGCAGCGCGGCCAGCCGGCGGATGAACTCGTCGGAGACCGCGTGCTCTAAGCGCTCGGCTTCCGCGTGCACGGCATCCCAGGGGAAGCCTAAGATGTCGTGGAGGAAGCGTTCGAGCAGGCGATGCTTGCGGATGATGCGCAGGGCCAGGCGACGGCCTTCGGGGGTGAGGGTGGCGCCGTGGCGGGGGGTGTAGTGCACCAACGGCGGCTGCCAGGCGGCCAGCCGGCGCAGCATTTCGGTGGCCGAGGCCGGGGCCACATGCAACCAGCGGGCCAGCGCGGTGGTGCTGACCCGGGGGGTGCGACTTTCCAGGTGGTACAGGGCTTTGAGGTAGTCTTCCATGGAAACGGTGGGCATGGGCGGTTGGCTCCAGATTTAGGGTTGCCTAAATTGTGGGCTGAGGATAGTATAAAAGCCTGGGCGCGACTTGTCAATGCTTGTGGGGCTGGAGGTTGGTGGTTGGAAGTTGGCGGTTGGAGGTTGGAAGGTGGTGGTTGGCGAGGGCCGCGCGTGGCTCCCTGCTGTCTGTTGACTGCTGACTGCTGACCGCTGTCGTTCGTCCGCGGTTGCATTCCTGGGCGCACCGCCGGGCGCCGCTACCGCGGCGGGCGACCTGCCGGGTCGCCCCTACGGTGGCGGGCGCACTGCCATGCATTTGGGGCCCCCTGGCCGGCGTGCGGGCCGGTCTGTAAGCCGCATTCTGTACCCGCCGGCGGGGGCCGACCGCGCGGGGGCGCACGGCCAGGCCCAACGGCGGGCGGTGGTCATCTATCTGGGCCCGGGGTTGCCCCCGGGCTCGCGCGGCCTACCCGGCGCTTGAGGGGTGCGGGCCACACCCCGGCGGGCCTGGGCCCGCCTACGCGCCTGTTTGGCCTTGCTCCGGGCGGGGGTTGCCTGGCCGCCGGGGTTACCCCCGACGCCGGTGGGCTCTTACCCCACCTTTTCACCCTTGCCCGCACCTCGGCGGTGGGCCGAGGCCGCTGGCGGTCTGTTTCTGTGGCCCTATCCGAGGGGTTGCCCCCTCCCGGGTGTTACCCGGCGCCCTGCCCTGTGGAGTGCGGACTTTCCTCTGCGCCGCGAGGCGCAGCGACCACCCGACCGACCCGCGCGCCGGCCTTGCATCTTCAGTATAGCACACTTGTCTACCCGCAACCCATTGCCTGTTTCCGCCCCTGATTGCGTATAGCCAACCAACTTCCAACTTCCACCCTCCAATTTCCACCCTCCACCATCTATCCTCCATCCTCCATCCCCTATCCTCCCCCTTCCACCAACTCCTGCAACACCGGCCGCACGGCCTCGAAGGAAAAATGCTCCCGACCGCGCGCGTAGTTCCATTCCACCATCTCCCGCCGCAGCACCGGGTCCAGCAGCGCTTCCCGGGCCGCGGCCACCACCTCGTCGGTGATGTGGCCTTGCATTTCCACCACCCAAAAGCCCTTGGGCCGAATGTCCGCGTCGTACACCGCGTAGCGGTTGACCAGCAGGGGCAGGCGGTAATACACGGCTTCCAGAAACGCGTTGCCAAAGCCCTCGTACAGGCTGGGGTAGGTGACGAAATCGGCCACGGTGTAAATATCGGCCAGGCTGTAGATGCGGCCGCCGGGCCCCATGCCCCGCCGCGGGCCAAAGCGCCCCGCGGCGTAAATCCAGCGCACCCCCCGCTCCCGGGCCAGGGCCTCCAGCCGCCGCAGGTAGCCGTAGCCCTCGTCCCCCGCAGGGTGCGACACCACCAGCACGGCTTCGCGGCCGCCCAACCCCCGGGGATGGGCGTTCAGCCGGGCCACCAGCTCCACCGCGTGCTCGATGCCTTTGCGGGGCACCACCCGGGTGGGCTGCAAGATGAGGAAGTGCTCGCGCGTCAGGCCCAACTCGGCCCGCAAACCCCGGGCCACCGGGTCCAAACCGGCCGTGGCCCGGGCGAAATCTTCAATGTTGGGCACCACCACGCTGTCCAACCCGCGGCGTTCCTTCAGCGAAAGGCGGGCCAGGGTGTTGATGACCACATGCCGCAGGTTGGGCAGGTCCGGCGGAAAGGTCTCGGCCAGCAGGTCCGTCAAACCGTTGGGAAAGAAGCGGGCCCGCTCCCAATAGAAGTCGTGATGGTGCCCGATGGCCGGGATGCCCGTGCGGGCCAGCACCCGCCGCAGGGCCACGCCCAAGGGCAGGTGCATGGGGATGGCCAGCGCGTTTTCCACCACCACCATATCGGGCCGCCAGCGGTCCAGAAACCCCAGCAGGGCCTGCTCTAAGTGCCGGGCCATCCGCTCCAGCGCGTCGCGGATGTCGGGTTCCACATGATGCTGCCCGAACACGGCCCGCTGCACCCGCTGCACCTGGGGATGGGCAAAGTGCATTTCGGGCACGGTTTCGCCGGGCTGGGCCGCGTCGTCCCGCAGGCCGGCTAAGTAGACCACTTCGTGCCCCAAACCGCGGAAGATGGCGGCCCACTTTTGGGCTTCCAGCGAAACGCCGTCCAGGCCCGCGAAGCGGGTGGAAACCATGGCGATGCGCATAGGCTACTCCTCGAGCACCCACCAGCGCACCTGGTAGGGCGCCAGGGTCATGGGCAACCCCCCGCGTTGGGGCTGGCTGACCTCCCGGGGGTGCAAGGCATCGCGCCACAGGCCCCGGGACAGGCCGGGGGGCAGGGGCACGGTGAGGGTTTGGGGCTCGGCCCGCACCGAGTGCACGGCCAACACGGGCCGCGCCTTCAGGCCGGGGGGCGGGGTGCGCAAAAGGGCCAGCGCGCCCGGCCCCGCGTCGAGCACTTGCTGCTGCCCCTGGGGGTGGAACGCCGGCAGCCGGGCCCGGGTTTGCAGCAAGCGCCGCAGCCCGTGGTAGACCAGGGCCCGGCGGTGGCCCCGGGTGGTCAGCTCCCGTTCCACCGTGGCGCGGTGGAAGCGGGCTCGGTTGATGGCCCGGGGCTGGCCCGTGCGGGCCGCGGCCGCAGGGTCCCCCCGAGAGCCGAACAGGCTGTGCACATACAGGGCCGGCATGCCCACCAGCGCGAGCATGATGCCGTGCGCGGCCACGAAGCGGGCCACCTGCAGTTCCAGGGGTTCGCCGGCGGTGGGGTTCGAGAGCGCATCGAAGTAGGCGATGTTGAGTTCATACACGCTGCGGCTGCCGTCGCTTTGGGCCCGGTAAGAGACCAACCCGCCGTGGGCCAGGGTGCGTTCCACCAGCGCGTCGATTTCGGCGCGGGTCAAAAGGCCTTCCACCGGGCGCACGCCAATGCCGTCGTGGGAGGCCAGGAAGTTGAGAAAAGTGGTCGCCGGCGAGGGCGCGCGCACCTGGGTCGCCCAGGCGCGCAGCCGGGTGGCATCGCCCGTGTGAAAAGTGTGCAGCACCAGCGGCGGCAGGGGAAATTGGTAGACCAGCTGGGCCTCGTCGTAGCCGTTGCCGAAGTAGGCGATGTTTTCCGCGTGAGGCACATTGGTTTCGGTGAGCAGCAGCACCTGGGGCGCGGCCAGGTCCAGCGCGGCCCGCAGCAGTTTGACCAGCCGGTGCGCGCCTTCCAGGTGAATGCACGGCGTGCCGGGCTCTTTCCAGATGTAGGCGATGGCATCCAGGCGCAGCATGGCCGCGCCGTGGGCGATGTAGTTCAGCAGCACTTCGAGCACGGCCAGCAGCACTTCGGGATTGTGGTAGTTCAGGTCCACCTGGTCCGCGCTGAAGGTGGTCCACACCCACACCCGGCCCCGGGGGGTGTCGAAGGGGGTGAGCAGGGGCCAGGGCCGGGGGCGCACCACCTGGCTGAGGTCCGCATCGGGCCGGGCGGTGAGGTAGAAATCCCGATACGCGGGGTCCCCGCGCAAGAAGGCCTGGAACCAGGGATGGCGGCTGGAAGTGTGGTTGATGACCGCGTCGAACATCAGGTGGAAAGTGCGGGCTAAGGCGTGGATGTGGTCCCAGGTTCCCCAGGCGGGGTTGACCCGGGTGTAGTCCATGACCGCGAAGCCGTCGTCGGACGAGTAGGGGAAGAAGGGCAGCAGGTGCACCCAGTTGACGACCCCGCGGGCCCAGCGGTGCAGGAAGGTCTGCAGGGTTTGCAGGGGTGGTTCGTCGGGCTGCCGTACCTGGTCGCCGTAAGTGATGAGCAGCGCGTCCGCGTGGGTGAGGGCGCGGCGTTGGGCCGGGGTTTGGGGGCCGTGGCGTTGGCGAAAGGCCCGCAGGCGTTGCACCAGCCGGGGGAACAAGGCGGCGGCCCGTTGGGGGCCGTAGAGGAAGGTCAAATGCTCGCGCAGGCGTTGCTCGGCCGGGGGAAGGAGGGATAGGGGCATCGAAGGGCTCCGCGGTTGCAGGGTGCCCTATTGTACGCGGGAACCCGCGGCTTGCCAATGTTTTGGGAGGGAAGTTGGAAGTTGGGGGTTAGAAGTTGGGGGTTGGAAGTTGGTGGTTGGAAGTTGGTGGTTAGAAGTTGGGGGTTGGAAGTTGGCGGGGGCGGTGCGTTGCTCTCTGCGGCCTGCTGCCTGCTGACCGCTGTCGTTCATCCGCGTTTATCCGCGTCCATCCGCGGTTTCCTCCCCCCTGGCGCACCGCCGTGCGCCCCTGCCGCGCTCCTTGCTCCCCGCTGACCACTCACCGCTTCCTCCCTCTCTGCCGTCTTTCTTCCGTGTTTATCCGCGTGCATCCGTGGTTTTTTCATTTCATCCGCGGT
>JALSPJ010000196.1 GCA_026985995.1 Anaerolineales bacterium | reverse complement strand
CAGGACCGTTTGGTCCATGGTTTTGGCATAGTACTTGTAGCCAATCACCACCACGGCAATGGCGAAAATGAACAGTCCTAACGCCATACAAACCCTCCTGCGTGAAGATGGGACACCTGGCGGACAAAACAAACAATGGGCTACGGCTCAACCGATTAAAACACACCTTTTCGTTTTGCGTTGCGTAATTCAAGAAATAAGCCCGGCAAACAAATTGACGAATTTACGCCCTTTGTCCAACCAAAAATAGCAGCCCAAAGAATGCCATTCCCAAAAGCAAAAAAGCTGAAAAGCATCATATCGACGGCGCCCCGTAAAAACGACGCCGGCACGCGTCAGGCCGCGCGCCGGCGTCTCATTCACTACTCATCTTCCGGGCTTTTCGGCCGGCTTCGCGGCCCGTCAGGTTCCCGCGGTGGCCCGAGCCAGGGCGCGCTCGAAAATGGCCAGCGCGCGGTCGATTTCCGCGGGCTGCACCACCAGCGGCGGAATCCAGCGGATGACATTGCCGTAGGTGCCGCAAGTGAGCAGCAGCAGGCCTTCGTCCAGCGCGGCTTGCTGCACGGCCAGGGCCACATCCTTGGCCGGCCGGCCATCGGCGTGGGTGAACTCGGTGCCCACCATCAGGCCCAGGCCGCGCACATCGCCCAGCACGGGGTAACGGCGCTGGATTTCCCGCAGGCCCTGCATGAGGCGCTGGCCCATGCGGGCCGCGTGGGCCGGCAGGTCCTCTTCCACCAGCACCTCGATGGTGGCTTTGGCTGCAGCCAAGGCCACCGCGCTGCCGCCGCCGTAGGTTCCCCCGTGGGAACCGGGCACCCAACGCCGCATCAGCTCACGCGGCGCGGCAATGCCCGAGATGGGCAGGCCGCTGCCCAACCCCTTGGCCATGACCAGAATGTCGGGCACCACGCCGGCGTGCTCCAAGGCGAACATCTTGCCCGTGCGGCCGAAGCCCGTTTGGACCTCGTCCAGCACCAGCAACATGCCGTGCCGGTCGGCCAGCTCCCGCAGGGCGCGCAAGAACGCGAAGGGCGCGGGCACATAGCCGCCTTCCCCCAACACCGGCTCGATGACCAGCGCGGCCACCTCGTCGGGTTTGGTCTGGCCGTGCAGCAGGTAGTCCAGCTGCTGCAGGGCGAAATCGACGGTGCGGGCTTCATCCCAGCCGTAGAAGTAGGCATAAGGGAAGGGGGCCACGAACACCCCCGCGGGCAAAGGCTGGTAGTTGTAGCGATAGATGTACTTGGAAGTGGTCATGGCCATGGCCTGCGCGGTGCGGCCGTGAAAGCTACCCTGGAAGACGATGATGTTGCGCCGTCCGGTGGCCTGCCGGGCCAGTTTGACCGCGGCTTCCACGGCCTCCGCGCCCGAGTTGGAAAAGAAGAAGGTATCGAGGGCCGACGGCGTAATGTCATTGAGGGCCGCGGCCAGTTCCAGCACCGCGGGGGTGACGACGATGTTGATTTGACCAAAGAGCAGGCGCTCGGCCTGGGCCTGGATGGCCGCCACCACCCGGGGATGCGCGTGGCCCGTGTTGGTCACGCCAATGCCCGAGGTGAAGTCCATGTAAGCCCGGCCCTGCGCGTCGTAGAGGTAAATGCCCTGCCCCCGCACCGGCTGAATGGTGGTCAGGTGGGTCCACACCGGGGCCAAAAGGTCGAAAGCCGACATGATTTACCTCCTAAATAAGGATGCTTGCCGAAGCCGCGAGCGCTTTACCGCGGTGTGGGCATTGTACCAGGAAACCGCGGGAATGGCGGCATCCCTCGGCCCAATATGTGCGTTTCGCGTTCTGATGGCGTTTTGGAACTTATTTGGACGGCGCTATACCTGACGAAGTGCACTTGTTACGCGAGCAGGGCGATGCATAATGATATAAACCGTCACCACCTTGGGGAAGCCGTCGTGCGGCGCGCGCCGGGCGCCGTGTCTGCCTTTCGTCATCAGGAGGAACCGCCCATGAACAGGCCTCGCTGGTTGCTTCTGGCAGGCTTCATGCTTTTCGCCCTCCTGGCCTGCCGCGTGGAAATGCACACCACCTTCAAAACGCCCGAAAGCGGTCATGTGCGCCTGGGGTGGACCATGACCGCAGAAGAAGAGCAGATGCTACAAAACGCGACGGACAGCACCGCGGAGGAACTGTGCAACGAGCTGGCCGCGGAAATCGGTGATGACGACCCCCAGGTCAGCGTCACTTTCGACAGCACCGAGGAAGAGCGCACCTGCGTGGTGCAGGGGCCCTTCGACAACTTAGACCAGCTGGCCGGCATCTACGGCGAGGATACCACCATCAACAAAATCGGCGAAGAAGACGGAAAGTTCTACTACGATGTGGTCGCCAGCCCCTTGGGAGATGCCGCCGACCTGGGCATTCCCATCGAGGTGACCTGGAGCGTGACCATGCCGGGCAAGGTGCTGGAGCACAACGGCGATGCGCTCCAGGGCCGCACGGTGGTGTGGCACTTAGACGGCACCGAGCCGGTGCACATGCAGGCGGTGAGCCGGGTGGGCGGCATCGACGCCCAATATGTGGCCCTGGCTGTAGGCTGCCTGTGCCTGCCCCTGCTGCTGGCGGCCATCGGCGTGGCCGCGTGGCTGGTGCTGCGCAAAGGCAAGGGCGCTCAGCCCACGCCCCAGGGCTTTTCCAAGTACGAATAAAATCACACGGAGGCACGGTGGACACAGAAAAATGGGAGAATTTATTCTCCGTGTTCTCTGTGTCTCTGTGTGAAATTGTGGTGTTAGAAAAAGAAAAAGCCCTGGCCCACGCCCCGCGGCCGCGGGGCCTGAAACGCGTCGCGGGGCTGCCGCGGTCTACAGGATGCCCCAACCCGAGCCTGGGTGAGAAGGGGCAACAAGCGCGCGCCTATGGCAATGGGCAAAGATACAGCTCACTGCCGCCGGGGTTGCTCTCGGCCATCCAACCCACCCAGCCGTTGTTGTAGGGCCGCTCATTGCCCTGAAAGCGCACCTGCCACCACACCCGGCGGTCGCCGCACTCGGGGCCACCGATGACCACGAATTTCGTCCCCGGTTCCATGTGGGCCAGGTCTCGGGCCCGTGGACTGGCTTTCTCGCGTAGAATAATTTTATCTTCATTGCAAATATAACCCCACATCCCCACCGAGAAGGGCGACGGCGGCGCGTCGGCGCACACTTTGGCATAGCCATAGGGCAAAGTGGGGCTGGGGCTGGGCGTGGGGGTCACCACGACCACAATGGGCGTGGACGTGGGGCGGGGGGTGGGTGTCGGCCAGGGAGTATAAGTAGGGTGTGGGGTTGGCGTAGGGGGTGGAGGCAGGGTCACCACAATTTTCTCGGCCGGTAGTGGGCTGAGTTGTACGGTCACTGGCTGGGGCGCGAGCCAGCTCAACACCCCGAAAAAGGCCCACAACCATAAAGTGCCCGCACCCCAGAACAAAACCGCGGCACGCCAATCAGGCCGCCTGTGAAAGGGGGTCTCGCGCCAGGTCTCCCACAACACCCATCCCGCAGCGAAGACGGACAAAAGGGCCGCTTGAAACCAAAAGGGCCAGGGCATAATATTGACAAACCATTCGAGCACGCCAAGGCCAGTTTCAATCAACAACCCAATACCATAACGCTTCCAAAATGAGTCCCACGCCATGGCGCAAACCTCCTCCAACGGTTAGGCCCTGGTTATGCCGCGTAGGGGCCGCCCCCCAACCACGCGCGCACGGCCTGGGCCTGGCTCGCCGGCACCAGCCCCTGGTCCTCCCAAAAGTCCAGCAGCGCGCGCAGGCGGAACACCGCATGCAAACGCAAGCCGTGCGCGGCCAATTCCTGCCGTGCGCCGCTCTCCCGGTCCACCAGCACCACCACATCCTCGGCCTGCAGCCCCACGGCCTGCAGCTTCCCCAGGGCCTCGATTTTCGACCCGCCCGTGGTGGCCAGGTCGTCCAGCAGCACCACCCGCTCGCCGGGCCGGTAGGGGCCTTCCACCAGGGCCCGGGTGCCGTAGGCTTTGACCTCCTTGCGCGGATACACCAACGGCCAGCCGCCCTCCAAGGCCACCGCGGCGCCCAGGGGCAACGCAGCATAGGGCAGCGCGGCAATGCGGTCGAAGGTCAGCCCCCGCAGCAGCCGGGCATAGGCCCGGGCCATGGCGCGCAGCAGCCCGGGATGCCCCACGGCCAGCCGCAGGTCCAGGTAGATGGGCGACTCCAGGCCCGACTTGAGGCGAAAACGGCCAAAGCGCACCAGTCCGTGCTGCACCAGCGCGGCGGCCAGGGCCCGGGTGTCGGGTTCCCAAGAGGCATAAGGGGCCTCGGCCTGGGGAACGGTTTGCCCCCGCCGCGCGGCCAAAGCCGCATCGCGCGCCCGGCGCAGCACATCGCGCCAGTGGCGGGCTGCGGCGCGCGGGTCCGAGGCCCGGGCAATGCCCCGGGAGATGGGCACCAGCAGGCCCAGGCCGTCGCCGCGCAAACCGGCCCGCAGCGCAGCCGCGGGGTCTCCGCCCTGGGCGCCCACGCCGGGGGCCAGCAGCCAGGCCTGGGGCGCGGCGGCCCGCACCGCGGCCAGCGCGCGGGGCATGGTCGCACCCACCACAAAGCCCACATTCGGGTGCTCGGCCGGGCGGGCGAGTTCCAACACCCGCATGTAGCATGGCACGCCCTGCACCGTGGCCTCTTGCAGCGCGGCCGCGGCCGGGTTGGAAGTGCGCAGCAGCACGAACACCCCTTTGGTCCGATAGGCCAGCCAGGGCTGCCACGCATCGGGGCCGAGATAAGGGCTCACGGTGACCGCATCCGCGCCCAGCACCTGGAACGCAGCCCGGGCATAGGCGCGGCCCGTGGACGCGATGTCGCCCCGTTTGGCATCGAGCAGCACGGGCAGCCCCCGGGCGTGAGCCTCGGCAATGACCGCGGCCAGGGCCTGCAGCCCGGCCGGGCCCCGGGCTTCGTAGAACGCGCTGTTGGGCTTGACCGCCACGGCCATTTCGCCGGCCGCGTCGAGCAGGCGGCGGGCCCAATCGAGCACGGCCTGGGGGTCGTCGCCGGGCAGGTCCTCGGGGTGGGGGTCCAGGCCCAGCACCAGCAGGCTATCCCGCTCCCGGGCTAAGGTGCGCACCTGGGCGAAAAAATCGGCCATGGCCCGCCCTCACGCTTTGCCCAGCACCATGGCCAGCAAGGCCATGCGCACATACAGGCCGTATTCCATCTGGCGGAAGTACGCAGCCCGGGGGTCGGCGTCGACTTCTTCCACAATCTCATACACCCGGGGGAAGGGGTGCATCAGAATCATGCGCTCCTTGGCCCGGGCCATAATCTGGGGGGTGATGACGAAGGCGTCCTTCACGGCCTCGTAGGCCGCGGGGTCGTCGAAGCGTTCCTTCTGCACCCGGGTGACATAAAGCACATCGCTCTCGGCCAGCACGGGCTCCAGGGAAGTGTATTCGGTTTGGGGAACCCCGCGGGCGTCCAGCTCGGCGATGATTTCCCGGGGCATGCGCAGGTTGGGCGGTGAGACATAGTTGAGCCGGACGCGATAAAGGGCCAACAGCCGGGCCAGGGAATGCACGGTGCGGCCATAGCGCAGGTCGCCCAACATGGTCACCGTGAGGCCGTCGATGGTGCCCAGTTCTTCACGGATGGTGAACAGGTCCAGCAAAGCCTGGGTGGGGTGCTCCCCTGCGCCGTCGCCGGCGTTGATGATGGGCTTGCGCGCGTATTTGGCGGCCAGCGCGGCCGCGCCTTGCTGGGGGTGCCGCAGCACGATGACATCCGCGTAGGCTTCCAGGGTGCGCACCGTATCGGGCAGGGATTCGCCCTTGGTCACCGAAGAATAGCGCACCTCGTTGATGGCGATGACGCTGCCGCCTAAGCGCTCCATGGCGGCTACGAAAGAAGACGCGGTGCGGGTGGAGGGCTCGTAGAAGAGATTGGCCAGAATTTTGCCTTTGAGCAGGTCGAACGCGCCGATGCGCATGACCATTTCGCGCATCTCGTGGGCCACGCCGAAGATGTAAGTCAGGTCGTCACGGCTAAACTGCCGCACCGAAACGATGTGTTTGCCGTAGAAAGGGGCATCGCGGCGGTCGCCAAAGGGCAAATGGGGGCTGGAATAGCGGCGGGGGGGCTGGAAGGCACACATGGCAAAAACTCCTGGCGGGGATGGGCCGCCGACGGCCTGAACGATTATAACGGCCTTGGGGCTCTTTGCGAAGCCCGCGCGGCGTGATATAATCCGCCTGCTTGGGCCGAGCTGCGGCCGCGAGATTCTTTCCCTGAGGTAGCCATGATGAGTTTTCAGGTGCAAAAGGAAATCGTGCCCGACAAGCACCACGCGCTGCTCACCGTGACCTTTGACCCCAAAGTGTGGGAGCAGGCCAAGCGCCGCGTGGCGCGCGAGCTGTCGAAGCAAATCAAAATTCCCGGCTTTCGGCCGGGCAAAGCGCCCTACGCCATCGTGGCCCGGCGGGTCGGCGAAGGGGTCATCATCGAAGAAGCCATCGACGAGTTGCTGCACGAGCATTACGGCGCCATCCTGGAGCAGGCCGAGGTAGAGCCGGCCATGCCCGGCCAGCTCAAAGAGGTGACCAAGACCGACCCGCTGACCCTGGTCATCGAAGTGCCCCTGGCCGCGGAAGTGGAATTGCCCGACTATCGGGCCATTCGGCTGCCTTACGAACCGCCGCAGGTGAAAGACGAAGATATCGACAGCTACCTCGATAGCTTCCGCCGCATTTTCGTGCGCATCGAACCGGTGGACCGGCCGGCGCAGATGGGCGATGTGGTGGTCATGGACCTCACCACCACCATTTACCCCCCGGCCGGGGAAGAAGGCGAGCCCGAAGTCATCGAAGAAGATGAAGTCGCGCTGCTGGTCAAAGAAGACGACGACCCCGAAGAATGGCCCTTCCCCGGTTTTGGCAAAGCCCTGGAAGGGCTGAAAGCCGGCGACGAAAAGGAACTGACTTACGAATATCCCGACGATTACCCCGACGACACCCTGCGCGGGCGCAAGGTGGTGTATCGGCTGCTGGTCAAAGAAGTGCAGTCCCCCGTGGTGCCCGAATTGACCGACGAATTTGTGCGCGAAAACACGGAACACGACAGCGTGGAGGCCCTGCGGGCCGCAGTGCGCGCGGATTTGGAAAACCGGCTGCGCCGCGACTACGACCAGCAGTATGTGCGCCAGGTGCTGGATACCCTGGCCGAGCAAAGCACCATTCGCATTGCCGAGGCCCTCATCGAAGCCGAAATGCAGAACTATCGGCGGGCGGTGGAGTCTTATCTGAACGAACATAACACCAGCCTGGCCGAAGAGCTGGAAAAGGAAGGCAAAACAGAAGAAGAATTCATGGCCGAAACTCGCGAACAAGCCATCAAGCTGTTGCAACAGCGCTTCATTTTGGAAAAAATCGCGGCGCTGGAGGAAATCGAAGTCGCCATCGACGAAATCGAGACAAATCTCGCGGATATCTTGAGCACCTACATGGAAAGCGAGGGCGAAAAAGGGCTACGCCGCCTGCTCAAAGACAAGGAAGCGGCCGAAATGCTGACCCTCCAGGCTTTCCATACCACGCTGCTTGACAAGGTGCGGAACCACCTGCTGCGCATTGCCAAAGGCGAGGCCGAGGCCGAGGCCGAAACACCGACCGCCGGCGAAGCCGAAGGCGAAGCCCAGGCCCCGGCAGAAGAGGAACCCACCAAGGCCGAGGCCGTCACGGCCGCACCGCAGGCCGAGGCCGCGACCGCCGACGCCGAAACCCCGGCGGAACCCGCCGCGGCCGCCGCGGACGACGGTTCCACCAACCCCCCTGACGAAGCCGACGAAGAACCCACGACCGACGCAGAAGAGGAGGCCCAGTGATGCAGGCGTTGAACCTGATTCCTATGGTCATCGAGCAAACCGGGCGCGGGGAGCGCGCCTACGACATCTTTTCCCTGCTGCTCAAAGAGCGCATCGTGTTTTTGGGCACGCCCATCGATAGCCAGATTGCCAACCTCATCGTCGCCCAGCTGCTCTACCTGAACCGGGAAGACCCCGAAGCGCCCATTCAAATGTACATCAACTCGCCGGGCGGCGAGATTTACGCCGGATTGGCCATCTACGACACCATGCAGATGATTTCCAACCCCATCAGCACCGTGGCCGTGGGCGTGACGGCTTCCTTTGGCACGGTGCTGCTGGCCGCAGGCACCAAAGGCCAACGCTACGCCCTGCCCCATGCCACCATCCACATGCATCAGCCGCTGGGCGGCGCCCGGGGCCAGGCCACCGACATCGAAATTCAGGCCAAGGAAATTCTGCGCCTCAAGGCCCAGCTCAACCGCATTCTGGCCTTCCACACCGGCCAGCCTTTAGAGGTCATCGAGCGGGATACGGACCGGGATTTCTACATGAACGCTCAGGAAGCGGTGAAGTACGGCCTGGTGGACCAGGTGCTGGAACCGCCCAAGGAAAAGCGCCTGCCGGAAACCGAAGCGTGAAGCGCGCGGCACGGGGCTGTCCCCGGCCAGCCCGCGAGCCGCCGGTCGCCGTCCACCTACGGAGGTGCCCATGAACGCCACCCCCGCGGCCGCCCCCACCTGGGAGCCGGTGCCCCTGGGGCGCACGGGCCTGACCCTGCCGCCCATGGGCATTGGCACCTGGGCCTGGGGCGACCGCTTCTACTGGGGCTTTGGCCGCGGCTATGGTGAAGAGGACCTGCGGGCCGCGTTCGAGGCCGCGCTGGAAGGCGGCATCGCCTTCTTCGACACGGCCGAGGTGTATGGCCTGGGCCGCAGCGAGCGCTTTCTGGCCCAGTTTGCCTCCCGGTCCGAGCACCCCCTGGCCCGACAACTGTTCATCGCCACCAAGTTCTTCCCCTACCCCTGGCGATGGCGGCAAGCCGCG
>JALSPJ010000195.1 GCA_026985995.1 Anaerolineales bacterium | reverse complement strand
GGCCTGGGGGTGGCCCCAATAGCCGGCAAACACCTGGGGCCCGCGGGCCCAAATTTCGCCCACCTGGCCGGGGGGTAAGACCGCGCCGGCCGGCCCGCGCACCTGCACTTCCAGGCCCAACAGGGGGCGGCCCACGGTGCCCGGCTTGCGCTGTACCAGGTCGGGCCGCGCGGTGGCCACCTGCGACGCGGCTTCGGTGAGGCCATAAGTCAGCGCCACGGGCCACCTGCGCGCCCGGGCCCAGGCCAGCACCTGGGGCCCCGCGGCCGCGCCGCCCACCAGCAACACCCGCACATGCCCGGGCAGGTTCTGCCCTTCGGTGGCCCGCAGCAGGCGATAGAGCATGGTAGGCACCAGCGACACCAGCGTGGCCTGCAAGCGGGCCAGGTCTTCCCACAGCCCGGCCGGGTCGAAGGAGGGCCGGGGCTCGGGCAGCGCGATGGCCGTGCCATACAACGCGCTGCGTAGCACCACCGACAGCCCACCCACATGATACAGGGGCAGGGTGAGCAGCCAGCGGTCCGCGGGCAGCACGCCCAGGCGGTAGCTCGAGGCCAGGGCGCTCCAGAAGAAATTGGCCGCGGTGAGGCGGGCGATTTTGGGCCCCTGGGTGGTTCCTGAGGTGAGCAGCAAGGCCTCGCGAGGGCCGGGGGCCGGGGGAACCGGCGCGGTCGGCCGCGGGGGCGTGGGCGGCAAGGCCCAGGTCGTGACCTCCGCGGGCAGCCGCAAGCGCGCCCGGGCTTCGGGGGTGGCCAGCACCGTCGCGGGGCGAACGGCCTGCAGCACGCGCGCGTGCTCGTGGGGCGCGAAGCGCAAGTGCAACAGCAGCGGCGTGAGCCCGGCCCGCCACACCCCGTGCCACAGGGCAATGGCCTGGGGCGTGGGCGTCAGCGCCAGCGCGACCCGCTGGCCGGGCTCGAGGCCTTCGCGTAACAGATACGCGGCCCAGGCGTCGGCCGCGGCGTGCAGGCGCGCGTAGCTCCAGCCCCCCTGGGGGGTGACGATGGCCAAGGCCTGGGGCGTGGCCGCGGCCCGCCAGGCCAGCCAATCGCTCGGCATGGGTGTGGGTGTGGGCAAACCGTCCATGGTCTGGCGAACATCAAACCGAATGCGGCGCAGCCGGGCCGTTCCCGGAGGTCTTTCCCCGTAAAATGAGACACTCGGCCACTTGAAAATCGAATTCTTCGTCGATGTCCACGGCCTCGGCGCGCGGGATTTCAAACAGCAGGGGGCGTTGGCCCAGGCGGTTCCGGCGCTGCAGCAGCACCTGGCGGGGGAAGATGTAGAGGCACGAGTTTTCTTCGTAAATGGGCGGCAGGTCCTGGGTGCGCAGCAGGCGGTTCGGGTCGTGATTGATGGGCCGGCCGTGAGCATCCCACAGGCGGGTTTGCCAGCGGGTGACGCCGAAGAGGCTGTCGTGCTGGGGGTAGTGGTCGAAAAAGGCGGCGATGGCCCGGCGCACGGTTTCGGGTCGCAGCAGGGGGTTGGTGCTGTGGGTTTGCAGGTAGAAGTCGGCCGGCACCTGCTGCGCGTCGTGCAGCAGAATGTCATTCATGGGGATGCGCCCATCGCGCAGGTGGGGCGGGCGCTCCAGCACCGTCACCTGGGGGAAGTGGGCCCGCAGCCCGGCCTGAATGATGGGGCTGTCGGTGTCGACCACGATGCCCTCGATTTCGGGCACGGCCAGCAAGGTGCGGATGATGTAGGTATACAGGGGTTGCCCGGCCAGGGGGCGATAATTCTTGCCGGGGACCCGCTCGCTGTGGTGGCGCATGGGCACTAAGGCAACCAGGCGGGGCATAGGGGCTCCTTGGGGGAAGGGGGTGGGGACCGGGCCGCGCCGCGGTCGGGGCAATCTTACCCCATTCGCGGCGGGTTGCAAAGCCTTGTGGAGCCAGCGCTCAGGGGCTTTGTGGGCCTGGGCTAATCATCCAAAGATGTGGGAAGTACGAAGGTGGGCGAGGTTGGAGGTTGGTGGATGGAAGTTGGCGGGTGCGAGGCGAGGGCCTCGGCACGCGGGATGCCTTTATCGCGCTCCCCAGTCCCGCGCTTCTTCCATGTTCCCCGGGTGTGCCCC
>JALSPJ010000194.1 GCA_026985995.1 Anaerolineales bacterium | reverse complement strand
CTTCGTAAGGGGGAGGGGCTGAGTGCGGCTCCGGCCCGTCGCGGCGGCCCAATTCCCCCTCCCCTACGAGGGGAGGGGGTTAGGGGGAGGGGTTTTGGCAAGCCGCCCCGCCCCTTTGGCCCCTGGCCAATGCGCTTCGCCTTCGATGGCGCGATGGGTATAAAAGTAAGGCGCACTGGCGGGGCCGGGGCGGAAGGAGAAGAAGGCATCGCGCTGCCTATGGGGCAATCAAGGCGTCTCAGAGCGCAGCGAGAACTGGATGTACGAACCGCTCCAGGACTGGTCCGCGCCGGGGTCCGCGTACACATCGTCGAGGGTGATGAACCCCACATTGCCCTCGCCGGTGAGAATGCAAATGGTGCTGCCTACGCTACCGGCGTCCACCAGCAACATCTCGCTCAGGCCGGGGTCGTTGTATTGGAAATAGGCGCGGCATTCGTCAATGGTGGGCGGCCCCGAGCTGGCGTAATATACCAGCCAGGCCCCATTTTCGGCCACCAGCAGCAAATCGCTGGTATTGGTGCTCAGGCTGATGTCCACCCCGCCGGCCCAATCCAGGTCCATGCTGTCGCCAAAATTGAGCACTTCGTAATTGCTGACGCGCTCGTTGCGGGTGTTCTGGATGAGAATCTCGACGCTCTGGCTCTCTTGCGTGGGGTTGTCACACGGGCCGCCTTGAGCCACCAGCTGATGCGTTTGCACGAAATCCGCGTCCACCTCGGCCGCGGTCACATCCAACATGCCCTGCGCGTCCACAGGTTGACCGTCCAGGAACACCCCGCATTCCGCGCCGCTGACGGACCATTCCAGGGTGTACACTTCGCCTTCGACCACGCTCAACGGCTGCACCGAGAAGTACTCGATGGTGGGATAGGTATAGAACTGGCCCTGGCACGCCTCGACCGCGATGTACACCCCGTCGCTGACTTCCTGCCCGTCGAAAGTGCGCGCCCACACCGAAATAGCCAAATAGCCCGAAGGCGGGGTGTCGATGCCATACCAGTCGTTGAGGTCCACGCTGGCCGCGAACGCGTCGCCAGTCACCCGGTCCAGGGTCACGATGTGCTCGTCGTTGGGCAGCATGTTGGGCTGGGGCACATAGCCAATGGTGGCCGTGGCCGTTTCGATGGCGTCGCCCGGGGTGATGACCGCGTCGATTTCCAGGATGGTGGGCTGACCGGCATCGCAAAACGCGCCGAAGTACGCCGGTTGGGGCTGCACCGTAATGCTGCCGATTTGCGGCGCGGGGGGCGCGGCAGGAGGCGCGGGCGGGTTCCCCGTGGTGGGGCAGGCCTGCAGGTCCACATAGTACGGCCCCGCGGCCAGGGTTTGCCCGTCGGTGGTGGTGACTTCCACCAGATACACCGCCCGGTCCATGGCCGACCGACCGCTCAGGTCCTGGGCCACATCCACATAGGCCGAGTAAGGGCCAATGCCCTGCAGCGGGGCCATGGTCAGGGAATGGTCATCGCCGGCGCCGGGCTGCGCGGCCGTCTCGTAGCGATACAGCAGCGTCGCGCTGGCCACCCGCGCCGGGTCGCTGACTTCAGCCTGCACCTCGAAGCCCGTGGGGTCGCCGGCCTGGCAGGCGCCAAAATACACCAGGTCGGGGTTGTGCTGCACCCGCTGAATGCTGAACGCAGCGCCGGCATTGCCCGACGGGGGGTTGTTCCCGCTGCCACCGGCTGGGGGGGTGGCCCCGCCGCGGTTCCCGGGGGAACCGGCAGGCGGCTGCGCGCCGCGGCTACCGGCCGCGCCCGATGGCGGTCGAGCGCCCGTGCCCCCGGCGCTCCCCTGGGCTTGCTGCGGGCAGGGCTGCACCACGGCCGCGCCGGCCGCGGCGTTCCCGCTGGGGTAAACGGCCTGGTTCCCCGCGGCATCGGTGGCCACGATGCGAAAGCCCAGCTGCCCCGGGCCGCCTTTGAGCAACGCAGCCGCGTCTTGCCCCACGGGGATGGTGGCCTGATACACGCTCCCCTGGGCCCGCATGGGCAGGTGTTTGGTGGTACCCAGACCCTGGCCGTTCGCGGCGTACCAGTATTCCAGGGCTACCTGAACCCGTCCCGAATCGTCCACCACCGAGGCGCTCACCAGCAGGTTGTTGGGCGTGCACGCGCCCTGGTAATACACCGTGGCCCCGGCCTGCACCACCTGCGAAATGGTTGGCGGTGTGCGGTCCTGCGCGGGGTCCACCGCGGCCTGGGTGCAGGGCTGCACCGGCACCTGCTGCACATCCTTCGCGGGAAAATAAGCCAGGTTGCCCTGCGCGTCGGCCGCGTAGGCGCGGAACTCCAGCCGACCGGGCTGGCCCTGGAGCAAAGTCTGCGCGTTGGCCGGCACGGGGAGCACGGCCAGATACGCGCCCGGCACCGTGGCCGTGGCCACCACCTGTTGCCACTGGCCGGTTTGCGCGCCCACCAGGCGATATTGCACGCCCACCTCCTGGGGCGCGGCGTCGGGGGCCACGGCAATTTCCACCGTGAGCGCGGTGGCGCCGCAAGTGGCCTGACCATAGTACAGGGTGGACGCCTTGGGCGTCATGCTTTCCAAAACGCCCGAACCCGCGGCAAACCAACCGCAGGCGACCAGCAGCGCGGCCAGCAGGCCCAACAAAAAGAGCAAGCGTCGCGAGGGGTTCATGGCGCACTCCTTTCGGGGGAAAAGCCGAAGTCGGCCTCAGCAGCCGGGCGCAACACGCGCCCACAGCGGGGGCATTGGGCCTGCGTAGGGGTGACCTGCAAGCCACAACCGCCACAAATGATGATGGCGGCATTCAAATTCGTGCCGCATTTGCCGCAAAAGGCCATGTTGGCCGGCCAAACCGAGCGGCAGCGGGGGCACACCCGGCCCGTAGGCGTAGGCAGCCCCCGCTGATTGGCCTCGTCGGGCGGCAGCATGCCCTGGGCCAGCTCCCGATATTTGCCGTCCAGAATGGCCTTATACTGGTCCGATTCGGCCCAATCCAAAATGGTCTTGACCCGCACCACGGGGAAGGGGTGGGTGCGTTCCAGCAGCATGTTGAGCTTGATGATTTTGTTGAACAAGGAATCATCGTCCAGCTCGTCGAAATCCTCGGCCTGCTGATACACCGCGTCCAGGTTGACTTCTTCGGCCGCGCCGGGCACATAGCCGGCCAGCTTCGACAGCGCGCCGGCAATGGCCTCGGGCTTCTGCGTGGCCAGCAGCCCGGCCCGGTCGCACGAAAACTCGGCCTTGCGGTTCCATTCCAACAGGGCCAGCTTGAAGCCCACCGTCATCACCTGGGCAATGCCGGGGAGGAAGGCGTCCAAAATACTGGCGCCATACTTGAACATGAGCACCACCATGTTTTTGTACAGCATGTGCTCGCATTTGATGTGACCCAGCTCATGGCCGATGATGGCCAGCACTTCGTCCTCGGTGAGCAGGTCCATCAGCGCGGTATTGACCACGATGAAGTAATTTTCCATGCCCATGGCATAGGCGTTGATGACATGGGAAGTCTCGATGTAAAGCGCGGGGAGCTTGGGCATGTCCAAGGCCTGGGCCATGCGCACATACTGGCGATAGAGGGAGGGGTATTGGTCCGCGCTCACCCGCAGGTTGTTGCCCACATGAGACATGTGCAAAGTGCGCTCGGTGACCAGTTCGGACCACTTGCGCACCAGGGTGGGCACAATGGGAATGGCCTCTAAGGCCTTGCGGGCTTCGCGGTCCAGAGGATGCTGGAAGGCCCGGAAGGACAGGCCGGGGAAGCGCTTCAAGTCCGCTGCCAAAGCCATCGCCAACCTCCTGAGGGGCCTTGGGCCCCTGGGTTGGCGTTACTTTAGCCGGGCAGCGTCAGGTAAGCGTCAGGTGGGGCGGAAGGGGGGGATGAACGACATCGGGAAGCAGGGTGGTAGGGGCGACCCGGCTGGTCGCCCGCCGCGGTAGGGGCGCCGTGTGCTGCGCCCGGAGGGGAATGAAGCCGCGGATGCACGCGGATAACCGCGAATAAAATGAAAAAAACCACGGATGAAGATGGAAAAACACGGAGGAAAAACAGCGGGGAGCAACGCGCCACATCCGCCAACTACCAACCACCAACTACCAACTTCCAACCACCATCTACCAACCACCAACCACCAACCTCTAACCTCTAACATTCACCCCCCACCGTCCTCGAGCCTCAGCGGCCCAGAAAGGTGCTCAGCACGATGAGCACATTCGTGAGGGTAAAGCCCACCCCCAAAATCCATTGCATGAAGCTGAGGCGCTTCTCTACGGCCTCAAAGCGCTTGTCCACAGCCTCGAAGCGCTTGTCCATCTCTCGCTGCAGGGCCTCGAAGCGGGCATTCATCTCGCGCATCAGGGCCTCGAAGCGCTTGTCGATAGATTCAAAGCGCTTTCCCATGGCCTCGAAGCGGGCATCCATCTCCCGCTGCAAGGCCGCGAAGCGCTTCTCGCTGGCCTGGAAGTGGGCCTGTTGGATTTCCATCAGCGCCTTGAGCCCCTCTTCCACCCGCACGATGCGCTCTAACAAGGAAATCTCCCGGGCGCGCGCTTCGTTGGCCCGCACAAATTCCTCCAGGGTCTCGCGCACGGCCCGGTAGAGCATTTCGCGAAACTCAGGGCTGTGAATGTCAACCAATTGGGCGGACATGGCTCCTCCCGCTCGGTTTCAACGACAAACCACGACCAAAAGGGCTATTTTCAGTATACCATTGCGGGCAAGGGGGCAAAACGAAAAACCGCCGGGGCCGTCGAAACCCCGGCGGTGGTTGCCTTCACCCTCGGCCGGCTTTAGAACTCCGGCGCGGGCGGGGTGTTGCTGCCCTTCTCTTCCTCGGGCACCTCGGTGATGAGAGCCTCGGTGGTCAAAATCATGCCGGCGATGGAGGCCGCGTTCTCCAGCGCGCCCCGGGTCACCTTGGCCGGGTCGATGACGCCGGCGTCAATCATGTCCTCGTACTTTTCGGTGAGGACATTGTAGCCGATGCGCTTATTGTTCTGCTCGGCCTGCAGGCGCTTGACATGCTCGACCACCACGGAGCCATCGACGCCGGCGTTCTCGGCGATGAGGCGCATGGGCACGCTCAGGGCCTTGCGCACGATGTTGATGCCCATCTGCTCGTCTTCGTTGTCGCCCTTGAGTTCGGCCAGGGCTTCGATGGCGTTGAGCAGCGCCACACCGCCGCCGGGCACAATGCCCTCTTCCACCGCAGCCCGGGTCGCGCTCACCGCGTCTTCCACCCGGTGCTTCTTTTCCTTCAGCTCGGTCTCGGTGGCCGCGCCCACCCGGATGATGGCCACACCACCGGCCAGCTTGGCCAGGCGCTCTTGCAGTTTCTCGCGGTCATAGTCGCTGGTGGCCCGTTCGATTTCGGCCTTGATTTGCTCGATGCGGGCCTTGATCATGTCGGGGTCGCCCTTGCCGCCGATGATGGTGGTATCTTCCTTGGTGGAAACCACCTTCTCGGCCTGGCCCAGGTCGTCGATGGTCACGCCTTCCAGCTTGCGGCCGGTTTCCTCGGAAATCAGCTGCGCGCCGGTCAGGATGGCAATGTCCTGCAGCATGGCCTTGCGGCGCTCACCAAAGCCCGGCGCCTTGACGGCCAGCACATTCAAAATGCCCCGCAGCTTGTTCAGCACCAGGGTCGCCAGGGCCTCACCTTCCACATCCTCGGCGATGATGACCAGCTCGCGCTTACCGATTTGCAGCAGCTTCTCCAGCAAGGGCACCAGGTCCTGGGCCGCGGAAATCTTCTTGTCGTAGACCAGGATGTAGGGGTTCTCGACCACGGCTTCCATGTTCTCGGGGTCGGTGATGAAATAGGGCGAAATGTAACCGCGGTCGAACTGCATACCCTCGACATACTCGGTCTCGAATTCCAGGCCCTTGGACTCTTCGACGGTGATGACGCCGTCGTTGCCCACCTTCTCAAAAACTTCGGCGATGAGCTCGCCAATGTAAGTATCCTGGGCCGAGATGGCCGCCACATGGGCCATTTGCTCTTTGGTCTTGATTTCGATGGCCTCGCCCTTGATGAACTCGGCCGCCTTCTTCGCCGCCTTTTCGATGCCCCGCTTGAGCAGCATGGCATTGGCACCCGCGGCCAAAGCCTTCATACCTTCGGTGACGATGGCATGGGCCAGCACGGTGGAAGTGGTGGTGCCGTCACCGGCGATGTCGTTGGTCTTGGTGGCCGCCTCTTTGAGCAGCTGCGCGCCCATGTTCTCGAAGGGGTCCTGCAGCTCGATTTCCTTGGCCACCGACACGCCGTCGTGGGTAATGGAGGGCGCGCCGAACTTGCGGTCCAACGCCACATTGCGGCCCTTGGGGCCCAAAGTGGTGGCCACCGCTTTGGCCAGGATGTCGATGCCTTTCTTCAAGCGCTGTCGGGCTTCGTCGGCGAAGATGATTTGCTTCGCGGTCATCGGGTCACCTCCTGCGGATGATCTCGGTGTCAATCAGGGTAGGCTTATTCTTCGGTGATGATGGCCAGGATGTCGCTCTCCCGCAAGATGAGCAACTTTTCGCCATCGACCTTGACTTCGGTACCGGCATACTTGGCGAAGATGACCTTATCGCCCACCTTCACGCTCATGGGGATGCGCTCATCCCCCTCGTCGTTCCATTCGCCGGGGCCAACGGCCAACACTTCGCCCTTTTGGGGCTTTTCCTTCGCGGTTTCGGGCAGCACCAGACCCGAGGGGGTGCGCTCTTCTTCCTCGATGGGCTTGACCACAACCCGGTTCGCCAGCGGTTGCAATTTCACGGCCATCTTGCCCTCCTTTTTTGTCGGGGTTTGCAGTGGGTAGGTCACCCTACCGCCTCTTATCTTAGTCAAGCCGCGCGCGGCCCGTCAACCCTTGGCCCGCCAGCACGGCTTGATTTTTAACAAATCTCTGATATCCTGAAGACGAGGCTTGGGGCCGGGGACGACGCAAGCATCACCCGTTTTCGCCCCAAAAGGAGGGTTCCCATGAAAGTGGACCGCAAACTCTTGTGGATTGCCGCGGGTTTGCTCGGCACCCTGGTCGTCCTCGGCATTCTGATTGGCGTGGCCATGGCCTTGCTACGCGGGCGCGCCGCGCGGCCGGCCGAAGCCACCATTCCGCCGCAGCAAATTGCCACCTGGGCCGCAGCCACCTTAGCCGCGCTCCAGAGCCCGGCTGCCCCCACCCCCACGGGCGCCGCGCCCTCGCCCACGCCCTTGGGCGCTACACCGCCGCCCGCGTCACCGCCGCCCACCACAGCCAGCCCCGCCGCGGCCGCCAGCCCCACCCCCATACCCAGCGCCACGCCGGTGCCCAGCCCCACTCCACCCTGCCTGGCCGCCTCTTTCGTCCAGGATGTCACCGTGCCCGACGGCACCGAATTCGCACCCGGCGAAACCTTCACCAAAACCTGGCGGCTGCGCAATGTGGGTTCGTGCACCTGGACCGTGGCCTTCACCGCCTTCTTCGACCAGGGCGACCGCCTGGACGCGCCTGTGGATGTTTCATTGCCCCACGCGGTTGAACCCGGCGAAACGGTGGACATCGCGGTCGAAATGCGCGCCCCCGCGGACCCCGGCACCTACAAGGGCTACTGGAAATTGCGCTCGGACCGGGGCGAGGCCTTTGGCATTGGTTCCGACCACAACCAGGCCTTTTGGGTGGAAATTCGGGTGGTTGCAACCCCTACTCCCACGCCCACCCCAACCCCCGCGCCGGCCGAAACCACCATCACCATCACCCACGACCCGGCCAACAGCGGTACCATTTACGAAGACGGCGACGACACCATCGGCGGCTCGGTGCTGGCCGGCGACACTTCCAACGATGTTCAGGCCCGGGCCTACTTCACCTTCGACATCTCGGCCGTCAGCGGCACAGTGCTCAACGCGCAGCTCACCCTGAGCGGCTGTCGGGTGATGGGCGACCCCTTCGGCCCCATGGGCGGCCTGTGGCTGGGCGAGGTGGAATTCGCGCTGCCCCTGCGCCCGGTCCATTACAACATCCCCAGCACGCCCATCACCCACCTCACCGCGCCGCCCGCGGGCAGCTACGATGTCACCAGCCAGGTGCAGGCCGATGTAACCGCCGGCGACCCCTACTTCCAAATCCGCCTGCATCCCTATGGTCGCGATGACGACGGCGCCGCCGACTACCTGATGTGCAGTTCCGCCACCTTACAGGTCACCTACCGGCCCTAAACGGCCCGCATCCGGTTCGCGTCGCCGCGGGCTCTGGGGGAACCGCTCCGCCGGGGCCCGCGGCCCCTTTTGGCTGCTCGGAGGTGCTGTATGGACATCGAACAGGTGCCCTTGCTCACCCGCCGGGAAATCGAGGCCCGCATTCTGGCCCCCTTCGTGGAAGATTTGGCCGCGGTTTTCGGGCGGGAAGCCGTGCTGGAGGTGCTGCGCGGCACCATCCAGCGCCTGGCCCGGCAACAAGGCGCAGCCCTGGCCCAACGCCTGGGCCGCAACGACCTGACCGCGCTGGAAGAAGTGGTAAACTGGTGGCGCGGGGACGATGCGCTGCGCCTTGAAGTCGAAGCCCGGGACGCGCGCACCTTCGCCTTTTGCGTCACCCGCTGCGCGTACGCGGAAATGTACCGCGACCTGGGGCTTGCGCCTGAGCTGGGCGCCATTCTCTCGTGCAGCCGCGACGCGGCCTTCATCGAGGGCTTCAACCCCCGCCTGCGCTTTCGGCGCACCCACACCCTCATGGAAGGCGCGTCGGGCTGTGACTTTCACTACACCCTGGAGGAGCAGGAGGACGCGCCATGAACCGTCAACGACCCTGGCTGTGGATGTTGGCCGGCTTTCTCGCCACGGTGGCCGTCTGCGGCGGGGGTACCGCGCTGCTACTGCGGTGGGCCGCGAGCCGCGGCGGCCCCGCGGCCACGCCCGATGTGGCCGCCTACCTGACCCAGGCCGTGGGCACCTCTCAGGCCCTCACCACG
>JALSPJ010000193.1 GCA_026985995.1 Anaerolineales bacterium | reverse complement strand
CCTCCACATCGCCCAACACGGTGTCGATTTGGGCCAGCGCCAGCGTGAACTTCATCGTCGCCTCCCGAGTGCCTGTCGCCCAATCATACCACGCGTTTGGTACAATCCTGTCAACCCCTTCTGGCGCGAGGTGCATCATGCCCGGCATCACCCTACTCGGTTTGGGCCCCGGGGACCCGGCTTTGCTCACCCGGGCCGCGTGGCAGGCCCTGGAAGCCGCGGACGAAATCTACCTGCGCACGGGCCAGCATCCCACCGTGGCCCACCTGCCGCCCCATTTGCGGGTGCACACTTTCGACCACCTCTACGAGCAGGCCGACACCTTCGAGCAGGTCTACGAAGCCATTGTGGGGGAAGTGCTCCGCCTGGGCCGGCGACCGCAGGGGGTGCTGTACGCAGTGCCCGGCCATCCCCTGGTGGCCGAGACCACGGGCGTGGCCGTGTTACGCGAAGCGCGCGCGGCCGACCTGCCCGTGCGGGTCATCGACGGCCTGAGCTTTCTGGAGCCCCTGTGGCGCGCCCTGGCGCTGGACCCCTTCCCCCAAAGCGCGCTGGTGGACGCGCTGGAGCTGGCCCGCCGCCTGACCCCGCCCTTTCCGCCCAGCGTGCCCGCATTCGTGGCGCAACTTTATGACCGCCACCTGGCCTCGCATGTCAAGCTCACCCTCATGCACCATTACCCCGACGAGCATCCCGTGACTTTGGTGCACCGGGCCGGGCTGCCCGACCAGGCCGTGCGGCCCATGCGGCTGTATGAAATCGACCGCGACCCCGACATTGGCCTGCTGACCGCGCTGTATGTGCCGCCCCTGGGCCCCGGCACCGCGTTCGAGGATTTCGAGCACCTCATCGCCCGGCTGCGCGCGCCCGACGGCTGCCCTTGGGACCGCAAGCAAACCCACGCCTCGCTGCGGCCTTTCTTGCTGGAAGAGACTTACGAAGTGCTGGAGGCGTTGGACCGGGGTGACCCCCAGGCTCTGCGGGAAGAATTGGGCGACCTGCTGCTGCAAATCGTGTTGCACACCGAAATCGCGGTGGAAGAGGGTGAATTCACCATGCCCCAGGTCATCCAAACGGTGCACGACAAAATCGTGCGTCGGCACCCCCATGTGTTCGGCGATGTGCAGGTGGAAAGCGCGGAGGAAGTGGTGCGCAACTGGGAGGCCCTCAAGCGGCGGGAGAAACAGGCCCGGGGCGAAAGCGACGCGCCGGCCAGTGTGCTGGATGGGGTGCCCGCGGCCCTGCCTGCCCTGGCCAAGGCCCAGGCCGTGAGCCGCAAAGCGGCCAAGGTGGGCTTCGACTGGCCTTCGGTGGAAGGGGTGTGGGCCAAAGTCACTGAGGAACTGGCCGAGCTGCAAACCGCTTCCAGCCCCGAACGCCGGGCCGCGGAGCTGGGCGATTTGCTCTTCGCCATCGTCAATCTGGCCCGCCACCTGAACATCGACGCGGAAGCCGCGCTGCGGGAAGCCACCGCGCGCTTCATGCGCCGGTTCCGCCAAATGGAGCGCCAGGCCCTGGCGCAGGGCCAGGAGATGGCGCATCTGTCGCTGGCCGAAATGGACGCGCTGTGGGAAGCCGCCAAACGCGAGGAGGAAACCCCATGACCTACAATCTGACCGATTTGCAAGCCCCGGTGCTGCGCGGCGCGGCCCTGCAAGCCGTGGTGCTGGCCCTGGAATCGCCTTTGGGCGGGCCCCTGGCCGAGCATACCTTCCGCCTCATGGGGTTGGGCCAGTTTCGCCGCGCCACGGTGGACGAGGACCCGCTCTTTCAGCCCGCGCCGCCCCGCAGCGATGAGGTCCCGTCCCCGCCGGCCGAAACCGTAGCCGCCTGGGCCCGCAGCCTGCAAGCCCCGGGTGTGCCCAGCCGCATTTTGGCCTTCCACCGGGCCTATCAGGAGGGCCGCTGGACCCCGCGCGACGCAGCCGACGCGTTCTTACGGGCCTGGGCCGCGTCGGAGCAAGAAGCGCCGGCCTTACGGGCCTTCACCGCGGTGCACGCCGACGACCTGCGCGCCCAGGCCGAGGCGGCAACGCAACGCTGGCAGCAGGGCCAGCCCCTCAGCGTGCTCGACGGCGTGCCCATCGCGGTCAAGGACGAAACCGCGGTGCAGGGCTACCCCACCACCTGGGGCATTCGGGCCCGGGAGGGCCGCCGCGCGCCCCAGGACGCGACGGTGGTGGAACGCCTGCGCGCGTTGGGCGCGCTCATCGTGGGCAAGACCAACATGCACGAAGGCGGCATTGGCGTCACCGGGCACAATGTGCACTACGGCACCGCGCGCAACCCCTACGCGCCCGACCACTACCCGGGCGGCAGTTCCAGCGGCTCCGCGGTGGCTACCGTGGCCGGGCTGGTGCCCGCGGCCTTGGGCGGCGATGCCGGCGGCTCCATTCGGGTGCCGGCCGCGTTTTGCGGCGGCGTGGGCCTCAAACCCACCTTTGGCCGGGTGAGCCGCTTCAGCCCCGAGCCGTTGGATTGGAGTGTGGCCCATCTGGGGCCCCTGGCCGCGCTGCCCGGCGATGCCGCGCTGCTTTTGGCCGCGGTGGCCGGGCCCGACCCACGCGACCCCGCCACCCAGGGCCAGCCGCGCCTGCAGCCGCCCGCATGGGATGCGGACCTGCACGGCCTGACCGTGGGCGTGTATTGGCCCTGGTTCCGCCACGCGGCCCCCGAGGTGGTGGCCGCCAACGAGGCCCTGGTGCAGGCCCTGGCCCGGGTCGGTGCGCAGGTGCGCGAAGTGGTGTTGCCCGACCTGGCCGAGGTTTTCGCCGCGCATTTGGTGGTCACCGGCACCGAGCTGGCCGCCACTTTGGGCACCCTGCCTCGCGGCGCGCTGGGCTGGGAAGTGCGCAACACCACCGCGCTGGCCCGCTACTTCCGGGCCGCGGATTTGCTGCACGCCCAACGCTGGCGGGCCCGCTGGGTGCGGCATGTGGAAGCCGCGCTGGCCCAGGTGGATGTGCTGCTCACTCCGGCCACGGGCCTGGCCGCACCGCCCATTCCGCCGGGCGAGGCCGAGGTCTCGAACCTGGGCCAAATGGCGGCCATCATGCGCTTCGTCTCGCCGTTCAACCTGAGCGGGCACCCGGCCATGGTCTTCCCCGCCGGCTACACGCCCGATGGCCGGCCCGTGGGGATGCAGGCCGTGGGCCGCTACTGGGACGAAGCCACTTTGCTGCGTCTGGCCTGGGTGGCCGGCACGCTGGTGGAACGCCGTCCGCCCCGCCGCGATTACAGCGCCCAAACCCTGCCGCCGACCTGAGCCCTACGGCGCGGGCGTGCGGGTGGGCTTGGGCGTGGGCGTGCCCAACGGCAGGCGGCTGGCCATTTGCGCCAGCACATTGGGCGGCACCGCGAAAGTCAGCTCGGTGATGCCGTCGCTGATGCCTAAGCGCATACGGAAATTGTCGCGGTTGTGCGGCGCGGCGCCCACGCAATAGGCCCGGGTGGGATATTCGTCGTAGGTGAGGCATTCAATCAACTTGCCGTTGATTTCCAGGAAGAAAAAGCGCGGCATGGGGATGTTCTCGAACACATAGCGGTAGACCATGTCGCCGTGGTAGTTCATGGAACCCACGGAATACAGGCAGGGCATGGTATCGCCGGCCTCACACCAACCCACGAAGACCAGAATGGGCTCGGTGGGGGTGGGGGTGAAGGTGGCCGTGGGCGTGGGCGTGATGGTGGGCGTGGGGGTGATGCTGGCCGTGGGGGTGGGCGAGGGTCGCGGCGTGCTGGTGGGCCGGGGGGTGGGCGACGGCGGGGGCGGCGGCGGGGTGAAAGTGGGCGGCAGCACGAAGCGCCGGGGGGTGGGCGTGGGCGGCAACGCAGCCCGGCCGCTGCAGCCGACCAGGGCCAACGCCAACACAGCGCCGAACAACAGGCCAAAACGATGCCAAACGCGCATGGCGACACCTCCCAAAGGGTGGGGGGAACCTGACGGCAGGACATCCGCGGGCGTCCTGGCCACCGAACCCCCTTGGGCCCGCGCGGCCGAAGGCCCGGCCGATGCCTCCTCCTCAATAGCAAGGAACACGACGGCCCGCGATGGGGTCGCGCGTATCCTTCATTCTACCGCGACCTGGGCGGCAACCCGCCACATCGGCCGACGCCGGTTCCACCACCCCCCTGGCTGCGGCCCCACCGGTGGGCTATGGTATAATGCCCGCGCTATGCGGACGGTGACCGAGATGGCCCATATATTGCGAACCGAAGGCCACCGTTCGCTACCTTGTTTGTGTGGAGGCCAGGTTTGGGCTTCAATCCCTTGAATTGGCTGTTGGGCTTGTTTGCCCTTGACATGGGCATCGATTTGGGGACGGCCAACACGCTGGTATATGTGCGGGGCAAAGGCATTGTGTTGCACGAGCCTTCGTGGGTGGCGGTCGACAAGCGCAGCCGCCGCCCGTTGTATGTGGGCAGCGAAGCCAAGCGCATGGTGGGCCGGGCCCCGGCCAATTTGCAAGTGGTGCGTCCGGTGCGCGATGGCGTCATCGCCGAGTTCGACATCACCACCGCGCTGCTGGAATACCTCATCCTCAAAGCCCACGAGCAAAGCTTCGTCCCCTTCCCCCGGCCCCGGGTGGTGGTGGGCATCCCCGCGGGGGTGACCGAGGTGGAAATGCGGGCCGTATATGACGCGGCCCTCAACGCCGGCGCCCGGGAAGTGCACCTCATCGAGGAACCCGTGGCCGCGGCCCTGGGCTCCGGGCTGCCCATCCAGGAGGTCCAGGGCACCATGATTGTGGACATCGGCGGCGGCACGACCGAAATCGCGGTGCTCTCCATGGGCGGCGTGGTGGTTTCCCGCTCGCTGCGGGTGGCCGGCGATGAGATGGACGAGGCCATCGTCAATTACATCCGCAACAAGTACAATTTGCTCATCGGCCCCCGCATGGCCGAAACGGTGAAGATGGAAATCGGCTCCGCGTACCCTTTGGCGGAAGAGCGCACCATGCAGGTGCGGGGCCGCAGCCTGGTCAGCGGTTTGCCCCAGGCCGTCGAGGTTTCGTCGGTGGAAATCCGCGAAGCCCTGGCGCGGCCGTTGGAGACCATCATCGAGACCGCGCGCGATTTGCTCGACGAGGCCCCGCCCGAAATCGTGGCCGATTTGATGGAAAACGGCGTGTGCTTGGCCGGTGGCGGTTCCTTGCTGCAAGGGTTGGACCGCCGGCTGAGCGAAGAGCTGCGCCTGCGGGCCTGGGTGGCCGAAGACCCGGTTTCCGCGGTGGCCCGGGGTGCGGGCATGGTGCTGGAAGACTTCAACACTTACGGCCGGCTGCTCATTGATGTGGAACGCTTTTTGGGGTAGGCCGACGCCAGACCCGGGTGGTTGCGCCCACCGCCCACCCATTCCTCATCACGGACCACGCTTTTAAACCCCCATGACACGACGCGCCCTCCCCTCCTGGCTGCTGATAGCCCTGGTGCTTTCGGGGCTGTTGCTGCTTGCCTTGGGCGGCTATTTGGGCCCCCTGGTGCGGGTCGTGACCACGCCGGTGGTGCGGGCCCAGGCCGCGGTGGTGCGTTACGCCCGCGCGGTGGGCGATTACTTGCGCACCCCCACCGATGTGCAGGCCTTGCGACGGCGCAATCAAGAGCTGGAAGCCCAGGTGGCCGAGTTGCAAACCCAGCTGGCCCTGCTGCAGCAGCAGGTGGCCGACCTGGAGCTGTATGCCGCGCTGCTCGACTTCGCCCGGGCCCATCCGCAGCACGAATACAAAACCGCGCAGGTCATCGGCCGCGACCCCAGCCCCTTTTTGCATTACATCATCGTCAATGTGGGCAGCGACGACGGCGTGCGGCCCGGCATGCCCGTGGTGAGCGCCCAGGGCCTGGTGGGTCAAGTGGTGGCCGTCATTCCGCGCGCGGCCCGGGTGCGGCTCATCACCGACCCCACTTCCCGGGTCAGTGTGCGCATCACCCCGTCGAACACCGAGGCCCTGCTGGTGGGCAGCGTGACCGGCGACCTGAGCTTAGAGATGGTGCCCCTGGACGCGGAGGTCAACCCCGGGGACCTGGTGGTGACCGCGGGGCTGGGGGGCGAATATCCGCCCAACATTTTGGTCGGTCAGGTGCTCAGCACTCGGCGCCTGGCCCACGCGCTCTTCCAGGAAGTCGCGGTGCAACCGGCCACCGCGTTCGCCGACCTGCGGGTGGTGCTGGTCATCGTCAACTTCCGCCCTGTGGACATCGCCCCCCTGGTGCCCACTCCGGGCGCGGGCGGGCCATAGGAGGCGGCGTCGTGCGGGTATACCTCGGCGGCCTGGCGCTGCTTTTGCTCGCGGTGGTGCTGCAAAGCGCGGTGGTGGCTCAATGGCACCTGCTGCGCGGCACGGTGGATTTGCCCCTGCTGGTGTGGGCCGCGTGGGTCACCCGGGAGCGCCGCGCCGCGCCGCCCTGGTTTTGGGCCCTGGCCGTGGGCGCGTTTTGGGACCTGTATGCCGCGCTGCCCTTGGGCGCGGGGCTGCTCATCTACGGCGCGGTGGGCGGCGTCGCCCAGCTGGTGCGCGGTCGCCTGTGGCAAACTTCCTACCTGATGCTGTTTGCTTTGGTGCTGGTGGGTTCGCTGCTGACCCAAAGCTTGAGCTACGGCCTGGTACGCTTCCTCATGCAAGCCCCCATTCCCTTCGACGCGGCCCTCACCCAGGTCATGTTGCCTACCCTGTTGCTCAACTTAGTGGCCGCGCTGCCGGTTTATGCCGTGGTGGCCGAATGGGCCGATTGGGTGTTGCCGGCCGACAACCTCGCGCCGTAAGTCGGCAGGGCTGGCCGGGCATGAACACGCTTCTACCGAGGCCCGAAAACAGGGAAAAGATTATCTCTGTGTGCGCTGTGCCCCCGTGTGAAATGCTCGCCGGGTCGTTCGGGTTCTCAGCCGGCTCTCATCTTGGCGCGCTACCCTGAAGCAGGGCTCAGCCGGTTCCCCGAGGGATGACGATGACCGAAGGCTTCAACCGCATTGCCGAAAAGCGTTTGTATGTGTTGTGGGCCGCGCTGCTGGCGGTCCTGGGGGCCTTCATCGCCCGGTTGTTTACTTTGCAGGTGCTGCAGGGTTCCATTTGGGCCGCCCGGGCCGAAGAGAACATGGTGGAAATCATCAACCTGCCCGCACCCCGGGGCGTGATTTACGACCGTCGGGGGGTGGTGCTGGCCCGCAACGCGCCGGCTTACAATATCACCCTCACCGCGGCGTATCTGCCCGATGACCCGGGCTTTCGGGATGCCCTGCTGGAAGAGCTGGCCGACTTGCTCGATATGCCCCTCAACCTCAACAGCCTGGAAACCCACCCTTATGTGCCCTGCCGTTCGCAATTGGGCCTGCGGCAGCTGCTGGAATACGGCGAGGTGTCGCAGCCGTATCGTCCGGTGCGGCTCAAGTGCGATGTCTCCAAGGAAGTGGCCCTGGTGGTGGAAGAGAAAGCGGCGCAATGGCCCGGCATCGGCGTGGAAGTGGTGCCCGTGCGCGATTACCCGACGGGGCGGAGCACCGCGGCCATCGTGGGCTTTTTGGGCCCCGTCCCCGAAGCCCTGGTGGATTATTACGAAGAAAAGGGGTTGGACATCAACCGCGACAAAGTGGGCTACGCGGGTTTGGAGATGCAGTATCAGGACCTGCTGGCCGGGCGCAACGGGCGGCGGGTGGTGGCCGTGGATGTGGCCGGGCGGGTGCTCTACGATTTGGAACCGCCCCGTCAGCCCGAGCCGGGGGTCAACCTGCGCCTGACCTTGGACCTGCGCCTGCAGGAGGCCGCGCTGCACATTGTGGAAAATGAGCTGGACCGCTGGAACGCGTATTTTGGCGTTCAGCGTTTTCGCAACGCGGCGGCCGTGGCCCTCAACCCCCAAACCGGCGAAGTGTTGGCCATGGTCTCCCTGCCCACCTTCGACAACCAGCGCCTCACGCCGTTCATCCCTTACGACTACTACAAGGCCCTGGAAGCCGACGAATTCAAACCCCTGCTCAACCACGCCATTTCGGCCGAACACCCCCCGGGTTCGGTGTTCAAACTGGTCACCGCCACCGCGGGGCTCAACGAAGGCGTGGTGCGCCCGGGCATGATTATCCAGGCGCCGGGCACCATCGAATTGACCGAAAAATACTTCGCCGGGGACCGGGGCCGGGGCCGCACTTTCTACGACTGGAATTACGAAACCGGCGGCTTTGGCCAGCTGGAGTTCCTGGACTGCATCGCGTTCTCCAGCAATGTGTGCTTCTACAAAGTGGGCGGCGGTTACTTCGACGAAATTCCCAACGGCGGGGTGGGCATTTGCCGCCTCAAGGCTTACGCCCAGGCGTTGGGTTACGGCGATTATACGGGCATCGACCTGCCCGGCGAGGCCAACGGGCTCATCCCCGACCCCACCTGGAAGCGCATCTACCGGGGCGAAAACTGGTCCACCGGCGATACTTACTTGGCCAGCGTGGGCCAGGGGTATGTGCTGGTCACCCCCATCCAAATGGCCGTGGTCGGCGCCACCATTGCCAACGGCGGCAAGGTGATGCAGCCCCAGCTGGTCTACGAGCGTTTGGACGCGGAAGGCCATGTGATTCAGACCTTCACCCCCATCGTGCGCTGGGATGTGACCCAGGAGCCGCGCATTCCCGAGTTCGAGAACCCCGGCGGCATTGGCCGCTGCCGGGAGACCGGGGAGACGAAAACCATCGACCCCTGGGCCCTGCAGATGGTGCGGGAAGGGATGCGCCGGGCCGTGGCGTATGGCACGCTGAAAGAGGTCTTCCGCGACTTCCCCATCCCCGCGGCGGGGAAGACCGGCTCCGCGGAGTATTGCGACAACAAGGCCCAGGCCGCCAACCGCTGCCAGCCGGGCAACTGGCCCTCCCACGCGTGGACCTTGGCCTATGCGCCCTTCGATAACCCCGAGATTGTGGTGGTGGCCTTCGTCTACGACGGCACCGAGGGCGCGAAAACGGCCGCGCCCATCGTGCGGCGCATCATGGATGCGTATTTTGATCTCAAGGCCCAAGACGCGGGTGCGGAAGGGCCCTGAGCCGGCACGCGCGGGGGGTCCCGGTCGGTTCCTTCACCCCCGCAGCAGCGCCCGCAAGAAGAAGAGCACATTGGCCGGCCGCTCGGCCAGGCGGCGCATGAAGTAGGGGTACCACTGGGTGCCGTAGGGCACATAGACGCGCACCGGATATCCGTCCTGCGCCAGGCGGGTTTGCAGGTCCCGGCGCACGCCGAAGAGCATTTGGAACTCTAACGCCCGGCGTGGCAGGCCGATGTGGCGGGCGTATTCCTGCGCGTAGGCGATGCGGTTTTCGTCGTGGGTGGCAATGGCCGGGATGGGCGGCACCCGGCCATCGTCCGAGACGGGCGGCGCGCCGGCCGCCAGGGCCGCATCCAGCAGCAAGCGGGTCAGGCGGTCGAAGTTGGCGTCCACATCCTGCTTTTTCGGGTAGGCGATGGTGGGCGGCTCCTTGTAAGCGCCTTTGACCAGCCGCACCCGGGCCTGCTGCGCGGCCAGGCGTTGCAAGTCGCCCTGGCTGCGGTAGAGATAGGCCTGAATGACCACGCCCAGCAGGGAGAAACCCCGGGCCCGCATGGCCTCGTAGAGGCGCAAGGTGGCATCGACCCAGGGGGAATCTTCCATGTCGATGCGCACGAAGATGCCCTTGGGCTCGGTCACCTGCAAAATGCGCTCCAGATGGGTTTGGGCCAGGCCCTCGTCCAGCGCCAGACCCAACTGGGTGAGCTTGAGGGAAATGCCGGCCTGCAGGTTTTCGGCCTGAATGGTCTCGGCCAGGCGGATGAGGTCCTCGGTGGCCTGGCGGGCCTCGTCGGGGTTGGTGGTGAACTCGCCTAAGTGGTCCAAGGTCACCAGCAAGCCCTGCGCGTTGAGGGCCCGGGTCACGCGCACCGCGTCGGACAAAGTATCGCCGGCCACGAAGCGGTCGGCCACCCGCCGGGTCACGGCCCAGCGGGTGAGCAAACGCTGAGCCCACGCGGCTTTGGAGAGATAGAGCAACAAGGCGCGCAACATGGCTCGGCTCCTTGGGGCTTTTGGCCGCAAAAATGGGACAATTTCATTGTATCACGCGCCGCGGGCCCCCGGTCGCGGCGTTGGGGGTTGTTGGAAGTTGGTGGTTGGGGTGAACTTGCGCCCGTCGTCGGGGGTGGCGAACTGGTCGAACTCGCAGAAGGCCCGACGGTCCGGGTTGTGCGGTCCAGCAGGAAGAGGTCGCGGCGGGCCTGGGCGTACTTGACGAGGCGGTAGGCCGCGTTGACGGCGACGAAGGGCTTGCCCGCGCCGGTGGTCATCCGAAGCAGGGCGCGGGGGGTTGTCCTGGGCGAAGGACGCCTCCAGCCCGCGCAGGGCCCGCACCTGGGCCTCCCAGAGGATATCTTCGGGCAGGGGAACCTGTGGCAGCCGGCGCAGGCGGGTGCGCAGGGTGTCGCGTGGGCCCAGGCGGTCAAGGTTTCGGGCCGGTGGAAGGCAAAGAGGGGCCGGGAGCGGGGTTCGGGGTCGGGCATCATGCGGGTATTATGCAGGAGACTTTCACCGTTGACATAGGGGCGCGGGGCCGGCGCGCATCAGCCAGCGGGGGCCCTGGGGGGTGGCGTAGGCCAAGAGCCAGACATCCACTTCGCGCCACCACGCACCCCGCACGGGGCGCTCGCAGCCAATGACGAACGCCTCCCCCCAGGGGGGCTCTGGAGGCGGTGTATCCAGGGGCAGGTGCCATTCTCGAACCAGCGCCTGTCCCTGGGGCGCGATGCTCAAATAGCCGGCCAGCCGGGCATAGGGCTGAGGCGCATGGGCCCGGCCGCGGGCTTCGGGGATGCCGGCCTGCGCGGGGAAGAAGCGCGGGTAGGCCACATAGCCCCACCATACCACGCTGCCTTCCTGGGCCAGAAAGTCTTGCAGCGCCTGGGGCGGAACGGGCAATGCCTCCCACCAGGGGGAAGCCCGCAGCGCAGCCCATGCTTGCGGCGGCTGGGCCCCCACGACCGCGGCGGGTGGACGGGCGTCGAGCCAGGCCATCCACAAGGGCAGGGCGGCCAGCAGGCCCGGCAGGGCACACAACGCGCGGCTTGCGGCGCGGGTTTGCCCTCGCGGAGCGGGTTCCCTCAACCCCAAGCCGAAGCCCCGGGCCAGAACCTGCACCACCACCCCCACCCCCAAGGCCAGGTAGAGCCACAGCACCCACTGCACCGGCACCAAATAGCGCCCGCCGCCGGTGCGGGCCACGGCCGCGGCCAAATGATGGGCCAGGGCCACCCCCAAGGGAACCAGCCCGGCCCATCGGGCCCGCGCCCAGGCCCCGGCCAGCCCCGCGGCCAGCAGGGTCAAATAGCCGGCCAGCAGGGCCCACTGCCCCGGGGTGAAGGGCTGCCGGTAAAGGCCATACCACCACTTGTTGTGCAACGGCGGATGCACCTCCCACAGGCCGTCCAGGTCGTAGCCCCGCACGGCCAAGGGCAGGGTCAAAAAATGGGCGGCCAGGTTGTGGGCCCAATATTGGCCGATGACCGCTAAGGTGGTGGTGGGCAGCCGCGGTGGTGCGGCGAGCCGGGGCGCGGTTTGGGGGCGGAACCACACTTTGGCCCCGGGACCGCGCTGGCTGGCCCCGGCCATGGGGGGCTTCGTCGGCTGGGTCGAACCAGAGGGGGTGGGCGTGGGCGTAGGCCGGGGGGTGCGGAACCAGGGCTGGAAGGCGTATTGCACTTTTTGGGCGAAGAACCAGGGCGTGCCGGCCCGGGCCTGGCTGCGCAGCATCCAGGGCGCCCACACGGCCAGCGCGGTCAGGGCCAGCAGGCCCAGGGCCAGCGCGCCGCGGCGCCACTGCAGGCCGGCCAGCCACGCCAGGCCCACCGCGAACGCCGGCAGCAAAGCCAGCGCCGCGAAGCGAAAGGTCACCGCGAGGGCCAGGGCCGCGGCGCTCACGGTCACCCAGGCGTATTGCCCTTTGCGGCTCTGCCCAAAGGCCACCAGCCCCACGGTGGCCAGGGCCAGCATGAGCGCGGTGGGCCACTCGGTCATCAGCATTTTGGGGTGCACATGGTTGAACATTTCGCCGACCCGCAGCCCATTGGCGCCCTGGGCCGCGACCCAAAACGCGGCCGCCACCCCTGCAGGGCGGGAACCCAACCGCCGGGCCAGGTCGTAGACCAACGCGGGCAGCAGGGCCAGGGCCGCGCTCTGCCAGGCTTCCACGGCCCAATAGTTGGCGCCCACCCAGCGATGCAGCCACGCCAGCCAGCCCGAGTAGCCCAGATGGTCCAGCAGGGGGTTGGGACGCAGCCCCCACAGCAGCTGCCAGCCGTACAGGTCCCAGGCTAAGGCGTCGGACCAGGGGTAGGGTTGCCCGCTGGGGGGCAGGGGCGCGGGGCCGAAGAACGACGGCGCGGCCGGGGTGCGCACCCACCACCATGTGGTCGCGGCCCACAGGAAGAGCATGACCAGGCCATCGGTGGGCCAGGTTTTGCGCCGCCGGGCCACGGCCAGCACAGCCACCAGCGCCATGCCCACCCCCAGCTGGAAAGGCAGCACGGGCACGCCGGTTTCGTACCAGTTCAGCGCGGTGGTGCGCAGGCCCCAGCCCGAGAGGCCCAATGCCGCGGCCAGGGCCAGCAGCCCGGCCAGCATCACGGCCAGGGGGCGGGCCAGGGGCCCCCAGGCCTGGCGCGCGGCATCCCAGCGCCAGCGCGCGGCCAGGGCTCGGGCCCAGGCCAGGCCCCCGGCCAGGGCCCAAGCCGCGAGCAGCAGTGCCAGCGCGACCAGCACGGCCACCCGCAGGGCCAGCACTTCTCCCGCGGGCCAGCGGGTGAGGCCCAACCAGCGCACCACCCGCGGCCGGGGGAAGTAGAGGCCCAAGGCGGCCAGCCCGGCCAGGGCGGCCACCGCCCACCACAACACGCGCCACGGCCCCCAGGGGTGGCTGCGAGCCACCCAACGGCCGTCGGCCCGCCGCGCGGTTCCCACCAACAACATGGCCAGGGCCGCGGCCCCGCCGATGACGAACATGCCCGTCGCGCTCATCGCACCTCCGCCGGGTTCGGCCACACCACGGGGCAAGGATTATACCCGGCCTGGCAGCAAAAAAGCCGTGCCCGCGCGTTGGCGAGCACGGCCCTGCTTGGAACGCCCGAGGCGGGGCTAAAACTCCCGGGTCCACTCCTTGAACCAGCGTTCCACCACCACTTTGGTCTGGGTGTAGAACTCCACCGCGTGGCGGTTTTGGGCGTGCAGGTCGCCGAAGAAGCTTTGCTTCCAGCCGCTGAAGGGGAAGAAGGCCATGGGCGCGGCCACGCCGATGTTGACGCCGATGTTGCCGGCCTGCACCCGATAGCGGAACTCCCGGGCTGCGGCGCCGTTGGCGGTGAAGATGCAGGCCATGTTGCCGTACTGGATGCGGTTGGCCAGGCGAATGGCCTCGTCTAAGGTTTCCGCGTGCATCAGGCCCATGACCGGGCCGAAGATTTCGGTGTTGAAGATGGTGCCGCCTTCGGGCACGCCGTCCAAAATGGTGGGCCGCAGCCAAAAGCCCTTTTCGTAGCCCGGCACCGTCGCACCCCGGCCATCGACCAGCAGCCGCGCGCCTTCGTCCACCCCGGCCTGGATGAGGCCTTCGATGCGGGCTTTGCTCTCGGCCGAGACGATGGGGCCCATCTGCACGCCTTCCTCCAGGCCGTAGCCCACCACCCGCTGCCGCGCGGCCTCGGCCAGCAGGGGCACGAACTTTTCGCGCGCCTCGCCCACGGTGATGACCAGCGACGCGGCCAGGCAGCGCTGGCCCGCATTGCCGTAGACGCTGTCGGTCACCACCCGCACCGTGGTGTCGGGGTCCGCGTCGGGCATGATGACCAGGGGGTTCTTGGCGCCGCCCTGGGCCTGCACCCGCTTGCCGTTGGCCGCGGCCCGGCTGTAGACCTTGCGGGCCACCGGGGTGGACCCCACGAAGCTCACCGCGTTGACCAGGGGGTGATCGATGAGGCCCACGGCCACCTCCCCCGCGCCGTGAATCAGGTTCACCACGCCGGGCGGCAGGCCCACTTCCTCGTGGATGAGCTCCATGATGAGGGTCATGGTGGTGGGTGTGCGTTCCGAGACCTTGATGACCACCGTGTTGCCCGTGGCGATGGCGTAGGGCATGAACCAGAAGGGAATCATGGCCGGGAAGTTGAAAGGCGTGATGATGGCCGCCACACCCACGGGCTGGCGAATCATGATTTCGTCGATGCCCCGGGCGATGTCTTCGGAAAAGTAGCCCTGCATCAGGGTGGGAATGCCCGTGGCCACATCGATGTTCTCGATGGCCCGCCGCAGTTCGCCCCGGGCCTCTTTGAGAGTCTTGCCGTGTTCCATGACGATTTGGCGGGAGATGGTCTCAAATTCCCGCTCCAGCACCTGCTTCATCTGGAAGAGGTACTGCACCCGGGCCACGGCTGGGGTTTCCCGCCAGGCCGGAAAGGCCTTGGCCGCGGCCTGCACCGCGGCGTCCACCTCTTCGGGGGTGGAAAAGGGCGTGCGGGCCAAAAGCTCGCCCGTGGCCGGATTGATGACCTCCTTGAACTCCCGGGCCTGGGATTTCACCCATTGCCCGCCGATGTAGTTGGGCAAAACGCGCACCGACATGATGGAAACCTCCTGACAAAGGAAGCGGGTCGAAAGCCGTCAAAATCAAAGGGGGTAGCCTTATTGTACCCCAAAAAAGTGTCCAAACGAGAAAAGTTGCCGCATAACGACCAAAAACGCGGCCGACGCGGCTTCACTCGGGTATCCACATCCAGTTGAGAGGGCCGAGACGCGCGGCCACGGCATATACGGCGGCAATGTAGGCCAACCACAAGGCCAGGAAGAGCACATCCCGGCGGCGGATGGGCATTTGGCGAAAATAAGTGCGCTCGGGGCCCGCGCCAAAGGCTTTGGCGTCCATGGCCAGCGCGGTGCGCTGCGACTTGCGCAACGCGGCGGCCAGCAGGGGCACCGCATACCGCTGCAGCCGCTCCACCTGCCCACGCCAGCCGCGGCCTTCCCCCACGCCCCGCACCCGGTGGGCCAAGCGAATGATTTCCAACTCGCGGCGCAGCAAGGGCAAAAAGCGCTGCGCCACCAGCACGCCGTAGGCGAAGCGATAGGGCACCCGCAGGTTTTGGGCCAGGCTCACCGCGAAGTCGGTGGGGTCCGTGGTGGCGATGAACAGCAACGACGCGCTGACGAAAACCAACACCCGCAGGCCCAAAGCCAGGGCCGTCACCAGCCCCTCGGTGGCCACGGTCCAGGGCCCCCAGTGCCACAGCACATGAGGGTTGGGGTAGCGGCTCAAGTCGGTGTATAGCGCGGTGAACAGCATGAGGGGCAAGGGCAACAGCAACATGTAGCCGCTCCAGCGCAGCAGGCGCGGCCAGGGCACTTTGCCCACCAGCGCCACGGTGAGCCACAGCCCTAAGGCCAGCAGCCCCGGCACCCAGGGGGAATAGACGAAGGTCGCGGCCAGGCCCACCGCGGCCATGGTGAGCAGTTTGACCGTGGGGTTGAGGCGGTGCAACGGCGAGGCGTGGGCCAGGTAGGTGAACATGGCGTGGGCCTCCGGCGAGACGATGGCGGGATGGCCGCGCGGTTACCGGGGCAGGAAGACGAATTCGGGCCGGGGCAGCTGCCCGCCGCGCAGGTGCAGCAGGGCCACGCTGGGCCGCACGGGGCTGCGGTCGTTGCCCACGGGCGAGCCCGGGTTGAGCACCCATTGCCGGCCAAAGCGCTGGGCCCAGGGGTAGTGAATATGGCCGAAGACCACCACATCGGCCTGGGGGAAGGTTTGTCGCGCCCGCAGCACGAAGCGGCGGAAGGGCAGCGGTCGGCCCAGAAAGTAGCGCATCTTGTCGCCCATGTAGCGGGGCCAGGAACCGTGGCCGTGGACCAGGCCCAGAGTGAAGGGCCCCACCCGCACCTGGCGCTGGCGGGGCAACCGGCGGGCCAGCAGCAAATCCCGGTTGCCCTGCACCGCGTACACGGGGGCGAGGCGCGCCAGCTGGGCGAGCACCCCGGCGGTGACCACATCGCCGGCGTGGAGGATGCAGCACACCCCGGCCCGGGCGAAGATGTCCAACACCGGCGGGGGCAGCTGCCGGGCCCGGTCGGGGATGTGGGTGTCGGCGATGAGGCCCACGGTCCAGGCGTTCATGGGGTTGGCGTTTGCTCCCAGGCGCGCAATACGGCTTCGGGGTCGTCGATAGCCCCCCGGCGGGCCAGGGCTTGCAGGGCCTGGGTGAGCCAGCGTCGGCGGCCATGGCGGGCGTAGAGGCCGCGCAGCAAGGGCAGCACTTCCGCGGCATGGGCCGCGGCCCAGGGCCCGCCCAGCACCCGCGCGGCCAGGGTGGGGGGCCAGCGCCGCTGCGCGAGGCCGGTGCGCAGTTGCTGCAGCGCCAGCGCGGGGTCGGCTTTGGCCGCGGCGAGCAGCGCGCGCACAATGGCCGGTTCCAGCGCGGCAAAGGCCTCGTGGCGCACCCAGCGCGCGGCCTGGTCCCAGAGCTCGGAGGGCGGCAGCGCGAGGGGGGCCAGCTCCCAGGCCAGGGCCACGGCTCGGGGCGAGCGGGGCGGCTGCCGGGGGATGAGCCAGGCCCGCACCAGCGCGGCCAACCGGGGCTGGGGCGCGGTGCTCAGCACGGCCTGCAGCGCGTCGTGCACTTCGGCGCGCGCATCGCGGGCCAGGGGCTCCAGCGCCTGGGAGGTGGCCCGGCCCTGGGCAAAACGCCTGGCCAAAGCCGCCGCGGCCAGGGCCCGCAGCGCGGCGTAGGGCGCGGTGGCCAGGCGGCGCAAATAGCCCTCGGGTACGGTGGCCGCGGCCAGGGCCTGCCCCCCGGGCACCAGCACGCGCTGCACCATATCGGGGGGCAAAGGCCGGTTGGCTGCGACCGCGGGCTCCTCCAGCAGCCCGGCCAGGGCAGCGTCCAAAGCCGCTTCGTGGCCCAGCCGGGCCGCCAGGCGCACATCTTGCAGCCAGGCCTGGCGTTGGCGGCGGTTCATGGGGGCTCCTCTGGTGGGGCTGGGGGGCTACTTTTGTTCGGCTTTGGCCAGCTCTTGCTCGATGACGGCCTGGAAGTTCTCGAAGGGCTGCGCGCCCACCAGGGGGACGCCGTTGATGAAGAAGGTAGGCGTGCCCCGCACCCCGGCCGCAACGCCGTCTTGAAAGTCCTTCTGCACTTCATCCAGGTAGCGTTGTTCGTCGATGCAGCGGCTGAACTCGTCCACATCCAGCCCCAACTGGTCGGCATATTCGACATAAGTATCGCGCCCCAAGGGCTTGCCGCCCAGGAAGAGCAGGTCGTGATATTCCCAATACTTGCCTTGCTCCCCGGCGCAATTGGCGGCGATGGCCGCGGGCACGGCTTCGGGGTGAATTTGCGTCAAGGGGAAATCTCGATAGACGAAGCGGATTTTGTCGCCGTAGGTTTCCTTGATGCGGTCGTAAGTTTGCTTGCGGAAACGGGTGCAGAAGGGGCATTGGAAGTCGGAGAATTCGATGATGACCACGGGCGCGTCTTCGGGGCCCCAGGCGGGGTCGTCGTCAACCGAGACCTCGACCCGTTGGGGGCCCTGGGGCGTCGCGGGGGCCGACGGGCGGTTGCCCTGGGCCTGGCCCGGCGCCGGATTTTGCGGCCGCGCGGCTTGCTGTTGGGCCATGGCCTCGGCCACCGCGGTTTGGGCCGCACGACGGGCGATGGCCTCGATTTGGGCTTCGTCGAGCTGCGCGGTCTTCCCGCCGCAGGCGGCCAGCAGGGCCGTCAGGGCCAGGGCCAGCACCAGCAGCCCACCCCAACGCCAAAAGCGCGTGTGTCGAAAAAGCGAATGAGAAGGCATGAGACCACTCCTTACATGGAAAAAGCTACATCCTTCGCCAAAAACCGTCACTGCGGCTGGCGAAGGCTTCTATTGGGCACCATACCGGAACCCTGGCCCCGGAGCCATCCGCGTTTTGGCGCGTTTCGCCTCCAGGGGAACGGATTATACCCGAAGCTTCACCCCTCGTCGGCCGCGACTTCGGCCACCCCCTCGCGGCCTTCCAGCACCCGGGCGCCGGCCTGCACTTCGCGCAGCGCGCGGGCCAGGTGGCGTTCCAAATCGTGCAGCAATTCGCGCGCGTAGGCCATGGCTTCGGCGCGCATCTGTTCGGCTTCGGCCTGGGCCTGGGCCAAAATTTCTTCTGCCCGCCGCTCGGCCTCTTGCACAATCTCGTGCTCCGCCACCCGCCGGGCCTTTTCTTCTTCGGCCTCTTCCAGCAGGCGGCGGGCCTTCTCTTGCGCCTGGGCAATGATGCGCTCCTTTTGGGCCAGCACCTTGCGCGCCTTGCGCACTTCTTCGGGCACGGCCACCCGCATCTGGTCAATCAGGTCCCACAATTTTTCCTCGTCCACCACCACGCCGTTGAAAAAGGGCACATAGGACGGGATTTGGGGACTTTCGTTGACCAGCTCTTCCAGACGGTCGACCAGTTCCAGAATGTCCATCATCACCCCTCCAGGGGCGCGAGCCATCAGTCGCCCCGCAGCGACGCGGGTAGGTAATGATTATACCATGTTTCATCATCTTCGGAAAATCGCCGCCGTAAGGCCGCGGCCACATGGGGTGGAACCATGCTGCTCACATCGCCGCCCAAGGAGGCAATTTCGCGCACCGTGGTCGAAGAGAGGAAAGTGTACTTCTCGTCGGTAATGAGGGCCACCACCTCGATTTCGGGGGCCAGGCGGTGGTTGGCCAGGGCCATGCGAAACTCCCGCTCGAAGTCGGAAAACACCCGCAGGCCCCGAATGATGACCTGGGCGCCGATTTGACGGCAAAACTCCACCGTCAGGCCGTGGTAGCCGGTCACGGTGATGTTGGGATGACCGGCAAAGCTCTGCCGCACCAGGTCCAGGCGCTCCTCGGGGCTGAAGACCAGCTGCTTGAGGGGGCGGTCGTAGACCGCGACCACCACCTCGTCGAACAGGCGGGCGGCCCGCTCCGCGATGTCGATGTGTCCGTAGTGGATGGGGTCGAAACTGCCCGGAAAGACGGCTTTGATGTACGACATGGCGGCTCCTTGCTGCGGGGGAAGGTGAATTTATGACACCTCAGCCTGCTTTTCCAGCGCCGCGGCCAGGGCCTGGGCCAGGGGCGCGTGCTCGGCCGCGGTCAGCTCGGGGTCGCGCGCCAACACGGCTTGCGCCAGTGCGCGCGCCTTTTCGATGAGGGGAATGTCGAGCAGCGTGGCCAGGCGCAGCGCGGCCGGCGCGTAGCCCGACTGGCGGGTTCCCAAAAACTCGCCCGGGCCCCGCTGCTGCAGGTCCAGCTCGGCCAGGCGGAAACCGTCGTGCAGGCGCACCAGGGCCTGCAGGCGTTCGTTTTCCTCCGCGGCCCGCTCGGTTTCGGGAATGAGCAGGCAATAGGCCTGCTGGCCACCGCGACCCACCCGGCCCCGCAGCTGATGCAGCTGGGCCAGGCCAAAGCGGTTGGCGCCCTCGATGACCATCACCGTGGCGTTGGGAATGTCGACGCCCACTTCGATGACCGGCGTGGCGGCCAGGATGTGATATTCGCCCTCCCGGAACGCGCGCATGACCGCGTCTTTTTCCTCGGGCTTCATTTTGCCGTGCAGCAGGCCCACCTTGAGGTCGGGGAAGACTTCCTGCTGCAGGCGCTCGTAGGCCGCCAGCACCGCGGGGGTGTCCCGCAGCGCATCGCTGTCGCTGGGTTCGATGAGGGGGTAAAGGATGAACGCCTGATGCCCGGCCGCGATTTCCTTCCGAATGAAGGTGTAGGCCCGCTCCCGCTCCCGGGGGTAGAGGATGTAAGTTTTGACCGGCTTACGGCCCGGGGGCATCTCGTCCAGCAGGGTCAGGTCCAGGTCGCCGTAGAGGGTGAGGGCTAAGGAGCGGGGAATGGGCGTGGCGGTCATGACCAGCACATGGGGCGTTTGGCCTTTGGCCCGCAGCGCGGCCCGTTGCCGCACGCCAAAGCGATGCTGCTCGTCGATGACCACCATTTGCAGGTCGGCAAAGCGCACCGGGTCTTCGATGAGCGCGTGGGTGCCGACCAGCATTTTGACCTGGCCAGCGGCCAACGCGGCCAGCAGTTCGCGGCGCTCCGCGGTGGGGGTGGCGCCGGTCAGCAGGCGAATTTCGTCGGGCTGCAGGGGCGCGTCGTCGCCCTGGGCCAACAGGCGCTGCAGGCTGCGGTAGTGCTGCTCGGCCAAAATGGCCGTAGGGGCCATGAGCGCGGCCTGCGCGCCGTGGTGGGTGACCATGGCCATGGCCAGCGCGGCCACCACGGTTTTGCCCGCGCCCACATCGCCCTGCAGCAGGCGGTTCATGGGCCGGCCCGAAGTCAGGTCCGCCCGCAGGGTTTCCAGGGCCCGCTGCTGCGCGCCGGTGAGCCGGAAGGGCAGCCGGGCCAGCTGGCGCTGCAGCCAATCGTCGTCCACGGGGAAGGTGCGTGCGGCCGCGGCCTTGACCTGCTGGCGCAGCCGCAACAGGCCCAACTGCAGGAAGAACACCTCGTCGAAAGCCAGGCGTTGGCGGGCCTGGTGCAGCGCGTCGTCGCTCTCGGGAAAGTGGATTTGCCGCAGGGCCCAGCCCAAAGCGGGCAATTGGGCCTGCTCTCGCACCCAGGGGGGCAGGGGGTCGGGCAGGCGCGCAGCCCAGCCGGGCACCACCTGAGCCATCAAGTTCCGCAGCCAGCGTTGGGTGATGCCCTCGGTGAGGGGGTAAACGGGCAAAATGCGGCCCTGGGCCACTTCCTGGGGGCGCAGCACTTCCCACTCGGGGCTGCGCAGCACGGGCTGGCCCAGGTAGGGTTCCACCGGGCCCCACAGGGCCACCCATGCGCCGGGCTTGAGGCGCTCGGCCACCCACACCTGGTTGAACCAGGTGGCCCGCACCCGGCCCGACGCGTCTTCGATGACCGCCTCGATGATGGTGAGGTTGGGCCGGGGCTTACGGGTGGTCACCCCGCGCACCTGGCCCACGACCACCACCCGCTGGCCGTAATAGCGGCGCAGGTAGCGAATGCCCTCCGCGCGGCGAAAGTTGTGATACTCCCGGGGGAAGTAGTAGAGCAGGTCGCCCATGGTGGTGATGCCCAAACGGGCCAGACGCTGCGCGCGGCGGGTGCCCACCTGGGGGGCCACGGTGACCGGCGCGGTGAGGGCCTGATGCCAGGCGGCCCAGGGCGGTGCCACCGCGCCTTTGGTGCGGCGGGGGTTGGGCGGGTTTGGGGGAACCGGCGTCGCCGCGCGCCGCGGGGGTGCGGTTTGGGCTGGGGTCGGACGCTCGCGGCGCGGGCGGGCGGGCGGTTGTGGGGGGGCGTCCGCGTCCCAGGCGGGCCACTCGTCGGGCCGGGCCTGGTGCAAGGCCTGCCACAGGGCCTGCAGCCGGGCCCGCCGCGCGTCGGGCTCCAGGGCCGCGTAGTCCTGCAGCGCGGCGCGCACTTGCTGCACCACCTCCGCGGGCAGGCCGTGGCGTTGGGCCTCTTCGGTCCAGCTGGGCAGGATGCTCTCCAGGCCCCGGGTCACCGCGCGGTCGTCGAACCCGCGGTGCCTTTCCAGCTCCAGAATCTTGCGCAATTTGGTCAAAGGAGCGGTCGTGTGCATGGTTTACCCGCAATGGTGCATGATGCCCGCGGCCGAGCGCCAAAGCGCTCCGGACCGCGGTTTCCATTCTACCACGAGCGCCCGAGCCAGTTTGTGGTATGCTATGACCCGCCCTCTGGGGCCATTTTCCGCCCGGGAAGGCTCGCCATGCCCGTGCATTGGCCCACGGTCTATCGCCAGCTGGAAGGCAAACTGCAGCTTTGGAGCGCGCAGCAGCAGCGCCAGAGCGAACACCTGCGCGCCGCGCTGGATGTGCTGGCGCGCTGGGCCACGCGCGGGGAGGAACTGGCCGCGCGGGTGCGGGCCCTGCTGGCCGCCGATGGCCCCCTGGCCGAGCTGGGCCGACGCCATCGCTTTGCCTGGCCCCTGGCCTCGGCCCGCTGGGATGTGGGCCAATGCCCCGACGCGGCCGCGCCCGGCCCCGAGGGCTGTCCCCACCCCACGGCCATGCCCCCCGGCGAGGTGTGGGCCGCGGACGGTTCCCAAATCACCCCCGACCGCCACGCGGCCGTGCTCTTCGGCCTGGTCAATGTGGCCGTGGTGCGCATGCAGCCCGGCCACACGCCCCAGGTGTTCACCCGCTCGTGGCTTTTGCTGGAGCCCGACCTGGAAGCCGCGCTGGGCGACGAACGGGAATTCGTCGCCGCGCTGCGGGATGTGTATGAAGTGCGCACCCTGAGCCAAAGCATCCTCGCCGCGGAAGACCGGCAACCGCCCACCTTCGCCTGGGTCGATGGCCCCCTGGAACTGTGGCGGCAGGGCGCCGCGCCCGGCGAGGCCCGCCGCGCCTATGCCGAGGCCTTGCACCAGCTGCTGGCGGCCGGCGTGTGGCCCGCGGGGTATGTGGACCGCCCCCGCTCGGCCATGCTGGTGCACACCCTGGCCTTGCTGGATTTGGAACAGCAGGGCCGCTTGCAGCCCAGCGTCAACCTCAAGGCCCACTGGCCCGGCTTGAGCGACGCGGCCCTGTGGGCTCACCTGCTGCAACCCGGCCAGCGTTCGCCCCTCTTTCGCCTGTGGACCCCCTTGCCGCCCGAAGGCGTGAGCCTGCCGCTGGCCTTCTTTTACCTGCGGCTCCCCCGGGGGCGGGGGGTAGCCCGGGTGGATGTGCCCGCGGCCATGGCCGAACACCCCGCCGCGCTGGATGCGCTGCACGCGCAGTTTTGGTATCAGGTGCACATCATCCCCGACCGGCTGTATCCGTATCTGTTGCTGCGGGCCCACGAAGAGGCGCTGGTGACCTACCAGGAGCGCCGCGCCCTGGAAGCCTATTTGCAGCGGCGCTGGGCCGAGCAAAGCGGCCAGGCCCCCCTGCGCTCGGCCAAGCAAAGGGCCAAAGACACCACCGCCCATCGCGGGCGGGCCAGGAGGTGACCTATGTCCGTGCCCGTGGGGCGGCTGTTGCGGGCCGGCATTGCCGAGTTCGTCATCGGCACCCGCAGCCGTCGCTTGCAAGCCGATATCGCCTTTGGCGCGCTGGTGGCCGCCGACCTGGCCGAGGCGATGACCCTTTATGGCCTGGTGGCCGACATTCGCGTACCCGACGACGACCTGGTGCGTCAGCTGGCCCTGGTGGAAGGCGGCCCCATGGCCTCGGTGGTGGCCGACCAGCGCGAAAACCGCCTGGTGCCGGTGGAGATTCGCGTCCTGAGCGTGGGCTACGCGGATGCCCGGGGCATCCACTACCTGCTGCCGCCCCGCCCGCCCCTGAGCCTGGCCGAAATTCGGGCCTGCACCGACGACGAAGTGCGGGCCTTCGCCACGGCCGCGGCCCAGCCGGGCTACCTGCGCCATGTGGTGGGCGCAGCCGAGGTGCCCATGGCCGACCTGGTGGCCGCGCACCTGGCCCAGGCCCAGCGCGCCCTGCAGGCCACCCACCCCACCTGGGCCCGGGATGCGGTGCGCTACCTCATCCAGCTCTTGCGCGATGATTACGAGCGCCTTTCGCAGGTGCTGGACGCGGTGCGCGATGCGCTGCCCACCTCGTGGTGAGCGGTCGCGACCGACTTCCCCGTGCAGGAGATGCGCATGAACTTTCACTGGGGCGTGGCGCTGCCCAATTACGGCCCCCACGCGGAGCGGTTGGTTCTGGTCGACACGGCCCAGGCCGCCGAAGACCTGGGCTTCGACAGCGTGTGGCTCACGGACCATGTGGCCCTGCCCGAAGAAGACGCGGCCCGCTTCGGACGCATTTTGGAAGCCATCACCAGCCTGGCCTACCTGGCCGGGGTGACGCAACGCATTGGCCTGGGCCTTTCGGCCCTGGTGCTGCCCCAGCGTAACCCCGTGGTGGTGGCCAAGCAGCTGGCCACCGCGGACCGGCTTTCTGGGGGAAGGGTACGGCTGGCCGCGGCCTTGGGTTGGTCCCGGGGCGAGTTTGCCAACCTGGGCGCGGATTTTTCCACCCGGGCCCGCCGGCTGGAAGAAGGCCTGCGCCTGCTGCGTACTTTGTGGCGGGGGCCCCGGGTGGTGTCGTTCGCCGGCGAGTTTTATCGGGTGACCCGGGCGGTGATGGAGCCGCCGCCCCTGCAGCCCGGCGGCCCGCCTTTGTGGGTGGCCGGCAACAGCCCCCAGGCCCTGCAGCGGGCCCTGTTCTACGCCGACGGCTGGCATCCCAACGCCCGCGCCCCCCAATGGCTGGCCCAACGCCTGCAGGCTCAGCGTGCGGCCATGGCCGCTCGGCCCTTCGATGTGGTGTTGCGCATTCGGCTGGATTTTGCGGCCGCGCAGGGCCCCGAAGGTGGCTTGTTCGGCCCGCCCGAGCAGGTGGCCCGGCAGCTGGCCGCGCAGGCGCGGGCCGGGGCCACGGGCTTCGTCATCAACTTCCTGGCCCCCACCCCCCAGGAGCGGCTGCGGGCCATGCGGCGCTTCGTGGAACAGGTGCAACCCGCTTTCGCGACGCTCCTGGCCGGAGGTTCCCCATGAGCCTGACCGGACACCGGGGCTGGCAGCTGGTGCTGCAATTGCAGCCCGGCGATGTGGTGGTGCTCAAGAAGGCCCACCCGTGCGGCAGTGTGCGCTGGCGGGTGGTGCGCTTGGGCGCGGATATTCGCTTGGTGTGTTTGGGCTGCGGCCGGCGGGCCATGCTCTCGCGGCGACGCCTGGCCAACCGCATCAAAGCCGTCGAGCCCGCGGCCGCCGGCGGAGGGGTTCCCCATGAAGATTGAGCTGCGTAGAGGTTGGGGCCGCGGCCGGTGGATTTGGGCCCTGGTGGGGTTCGTGTTGGCCCTGGCTGGCTGCAGCGCGTGGCCCGGCCAGGCGCCCTGGGCTTCCAGCCCGGTTCCACCCCCCAGCCCCAGCCCTACGCCCCGCCCCACGGCCACGGCCACCCACCCCCCGGCCACACCCACCCCCGCGGCCTGCGACCGCGCCGCGCCCGGCCTGCCCCTGGATGTCACCATCCCCGACGATACGGTGCTGGAGCCGGGCGCGCCCTTCACCAAAGTGTGGCGGGTGCGCAATGTGGGCACCTGCACCTGGACCCGGGAATATGCCCTGGTGTGGGTCTCGGGCCCGCAGCTGGCCGCGGCCACCCGGGTTCCGCTGCCCTATGAGGTGCCGCCCCAGGCCACCATTGACCTGGAAGTGCCCATGCAGGCCCCCGCGGAGGGCGGGCTTTATCACAGCAATTGGATGTTGAGCAACGCGCAGGGGCATGTGTTTGGCCTGGGCCCGGCCGCGGACCAGCCTTTGTGGGTGCGCCTGTGGGTGCCCGAAGCCACGCCCGAGGTGCGCACCCCCACCGCGCCCACGGCCACGCCGTCGCCTACGCCGTCGCCCAGCCCCACGGCCACGCCCACCGCGCCCCCCGCGGTGCACGAAACCCGGGCCATTTTGCCCGCGGCCACGGTGGACCTGGACGCGCTCTCGCCCGAGGGCGTGCCCGACCTGGCCTATCGCCGCGACGACGATGGCGCGGCGTTTTTGGAACCCCTCAACCAGGCCCGCTTGGGCGTCTTTGGCCCCACCGCGCCCGACGAGCCCGCCTGCCGCCAAACGCCCCAGGCACAAGCCGCGCTGCCCCTGAGCGGCCTGCCCCCGGGCATGTATTTGTGCTTCACCACCGACGCCGGCCGGGTGGGACGGCTGCGCTTTGTGGCCCTGGACCCCGAAAGCGGCGAGCTCACCGTGGAGGTGCTCACCTGGCCCTTGCCCGAGGAGGCGCCATGAGCCGCCGCAAGCGCGACAAGGTGTATGTGGTGTGGCGAGGGCGCAAGCCCGGGGTGTATACTTCGTGGGAAGCGGCCCGGGCCCAGGTGGAAGGGTTCGCCGGCGCGCGCTACCGGGCCTTTCCCAATCGGGCGTTGGCCGAGGCCGCGTTCCGCCAGGGGCAGGATGCGCCGGCCTGGGCCCTGGCCCCCACCCAACCGCAGCTGCCAACCCTCACCGTAGACGCGGCCGCCCCCGGCCCCCGGGGCCCGGCGTGGTATCGGGGGGTGGTGGTGGAACCCGACGGCAGGACGCGCGAGGTGTTTCGCGAGGGCCCTCTGGACGGGCTCACGGCCAACGCGGCCGAATTCGTGGCCCTGGTGCACGGCCTGCGCTGGCTGCAGGCCCACGGCCTGGACTGGCCCCTCTACACCGACTCGCGCATTGCCTACGGCTGGCTGCAGGCGGGGCGGGCCCGCACCCGGCATCGTCCAACTCAGGGGCCGGGGGCCGCGGCCCTGGCCCAGGCCGAGGCCTGGCTGGCCCAAAACGGCATTCCCAACCCCGTGCACCTGTGGCTCACGGCCCAATGGGGCGACATTCCCGCGGATTTCGGGCGGAAGTGAGAACGGCCCCGGAGCTCCCAGCGGTTAAAATCCCCCCGAGCGCGGAGAACCCGGGAAAACGAAAAGCCCTGCGCCCCGGCCTTGCCAAACGGCGCGCTCTGCAGTACACTTTAGGCTGAGGAGAATAGAACCATGGCCCAACGAAAAGCGGCAACCGGGCGAGAACAGGCCCTGGAACAGGCTTTGGAATCGTTGAAAAAGCGGTTTGGGGAGGGCGCGGTGATGCGCCTGGGCGAAGCCCAGCATCTGCGGGTGGATGCCATTCCCACGGGCTCCCTGGCGTTGGACATCGCCTTGGGCGTGGGCGGCATTCCCCGGGGGCGCATCACCGAGATTTTCGGCCCCGAATCTTCGGGGAAGACGACTTTGGCGTTGCACACCGTCGCCGAGGCGCAAAAGCTGGGCGGCATGGCCGCCTTCATCGACATGGAGCACGCGCTGGACCCGGCCTACGCGGAACGCATTGGCGTGGATGTGGACAATTTGCTCATCAGCCAGCCCGACACGGGCGAACAGGCCCTGGAAATCGCCGAAACCCTCATCCGGTCCGGCGCCATCGACATCGTGGTCATCGACAGCGTGGCCGCGCTGGTTCCCCGGGCAGAAATCGAGGGCGACATGGGCGACGCGCCCATGGCCATGCAGGCCCGGCTGATGTCGCAAGCCCTGCGTAAGCTCTCGGGCGCCATCAAGCAGACCAACACCACGGTGCTCTTCACCAACCAGCTGCGCCACAAAATCGGCGTGGTCTTCGGCAGCCCCGAAACCACGCCCGGCGGCCTGGCGCTCAAGTTCTACGCTTCGGTGCGGTTGGACATCCGACGCATCCAGAGCATCAAAGTGGGTTCCGAGGTCATCGGCAATCGGGTGCGGGTCAAAGTGGTCAAGAACAAAGTCGCGCCGCCCTTCCGCACCGCGGAGTTCGACATCCTGTACAACTACGGCATTTCCAAAGAAGGCGACCTGTTGGACCTGGCCGTGGAATTGGGCCTGGTGACCAAACGCGGGTCGTTCTATTCGTATGGCGACCTGCGCTTGGGTCAGGGCCGGGAGAATGTGAAAGCCTTTTTGCGGGAGCACCCGGACCTGGCCTACGAATTGGAAATGCAAATTCGCAGCCAGTTGCTGCCCGACACGGTTTTGCCGGAACCGTCGGAAGGCGAAGTCGGGTAGTTAGGCTACTCCCCGCGCGCACGCGCGGCAACGGTGACGACAACCGGCCCTTCGGGGCCGTGGGAAGCCCAGCCAAAAGACGCCCACCGGCCACCCGTGGTATCGGTCACGGGCCTGGCGGGTTGGCGTTTATATGCGTGTCGCCGCCGTGAGCCGGGGAGGTCGCGGCGGTTTTTGTATGGCAACCACGCAGCCGACTTTCCAGGGGCGCGTTACCGCCCTCAAACCCCACGCCCATCGGCCCCGGGTGCGGGTCTATCTCGACGGGCGGTATGCCTTTTCCCTGGCCGCGCGCCTGGCCGAGGGGTTGCAGGTGGGCCAGTGGCTGAGCGCGGCGCAAGCGCAGGCCTTGCTGGAAGCCGATGCCCAGGCCCGGGCCGTGTATGCCGCGGCCCAGTGGCTGGCCCGGCGGCCCCGCAGCGTGGCCGAAATTCGGCAGCGTTTGGCGCGGCGGGGGTATCCGCCGGCGGCCATCGACGCGGCCCTGGAGCAGCTGCAGGCCTTGGGCTGGCTGGACGATGCGGCCTTCGCCCGGCAGTGGGTGGAGAACCGCAGTGCGTTTCGCCCGCGCGGCCGCGCGCTGCTGCAGGCCGAACTGCGGCGCAAAGGCGTGCCCCAGGCGGCCATCGACGCGGCCCTGGCCCAGGTGGATGACGAAGCCCTGGCCCTGGCCGCGGCGCGCAAGGCCTTGCCTCGCTATCGCGGCCTGCCGTGGCCCGTGTTCGCCCGCCGTTTGAGCGCCTATTTGGCCCGCCGCGGCTTCCCTCGCGCGTTGGTGCACCAGGTGGTGCGCCAGATGTGGCACGAAGCGCATCCCACGGCCCCGGAACCGGAGCAAGGAGCAGAAACATGATGAACGCACTGATTTGGCTCATCGTTGGCATGGTCATTGGCGCGGCCGTGGGCGCGGCCGTGGCCCTGTGGCGCAAACAAGTGGCCGACCAACGCACTTTGGACAGCGCAACCGCGCGCGCCGAACGCCTGTTACGCGAGGCGCAAGAACAGGCCCGGGCCTTAGAGCAAGAAGCCAGGGCCGAGGCCCAGCGTCTGCGTCAGGAAACCGAAGCCGCGCTGGCCCGCCGCCGCCGGGAAGTAGAAGAAGAGCTCAGCCGCCGGCGCCGCGAAGTGCAGCAAGACGAGCAGCGCCTGCGCCAACGCTGGGAAGACCTGGAGCGCCGCCTGGATCGCCTCAATCAGCGGGAGCTGGCCCTCAACAAGCGCCAAAGCGCGCTGGACAAGCGGGCCAACGAGCTGGAGCGTCTCATGGAGGCGCAAAAGGCCAAGCTGTACGAGATTGCCAACCTGAGCCCCGAAGAAGCCCGGCAGCAGGTGCTGGCCCAGGCCGAAGAAGAGGCCCGCCGCGACATCGCCCGCATCATCCGCCAAATCGAAATCGAGGCCAAGGAAGAAGGCGAACGGCGGGCGCGCAAAATCCTGGCCATTGCCATGCAGCGGGTGGCGTCGGACCAAGTGGCCGAATTGGCCACCGCGGTGGTTCCCCTGCCGGCCGAAGAGATGAAGGGCCGCATCATCGGCCGCAACGGGCGCAACATTCGCGCCTTTGAGCAGGCCGCGGGGGTGGACCTCATCGTCGACGACACCCCTGAGGCGGTCACCATTTCCAGCTTCGACCCCGTGCGCCGGGAGATTGCCCGCCGGGCCCTGACCAAGCTGGTCATGGATGGCCGCATTCACCCCGCGCAAATCGAAAAGGTGGTGAGCAAAGAGCGGGAAGAGGTGGAGCGCATCGTGCTGGAGGCCGGCGAAGAAGCGGCCTTCGAGGCCGGGGTGACGGGCCTGCCCCAGGAAGTGCTCAAGATGCTGGGCCGTCTCAAATTCCGCACCTCGTTTGGCCAAAACCAGCTGCATCACGCGGTGGAAACGGCCAAGCTGGCCGCCATGCTGGCCGCGGAGCTGGGCGCGGATGTGCAGATTGCCAAAACCGCGGCCTTGTTGCACGACATCGGCAAGGCCATGGACCACAACATCGAAGGCCCCCACGCGCTCATCGGCGCGGACTTCCTCAAGAATTACGGCTTGCCCGAGCGGGTGGTGCACGCGGTGGCCGCGCACCATCACGATGTGGAGCAGGAGACGGTGGAAGACATCATCGTGGAAGTGGCCGACGCCATCTCGGGCGCGCGGCCCGGGGCCCGGCGGGAGAGCGTCGAAGAGTACATCAAGCGGGTCAAAGTGCTGGAGGAGATTGCCAAAAGCTTCGAGGGCGTCAAAGAGTGCTATGCCCTGCAAGCCGGGCGGGAAGTGCGGGTCATCGTGCGGCCCACCGAAGTGGACGACGCCGCGGCCCAGCGCCTGGCGCGGCAGATTGCCAAGAAAATCGAAGAGCAGCTGCAGTACCCGGGCCAAATCAAGGTCACCGTCATCCGCGAAACCCGGGCCGTGGACTACGCCCGCTGACCCCGGCCGACCGCCCAGGAAGTGAACCTGCGGATGAAAAAGAGCAGTCAGCAGTCAGCGGTCAGCAGGGAGCCCGGTAGGGGCGCAGGGCAGTGCGCCCGCCGCGGAAGGGGCGACCCGGCTGGTCGCCCAGGGCAACGAAACCGCGGACAAACGCGGATGGACGCGGATAAACAACAGCAGGGAGCAGGGAGCGGTGAGCAGGGGGCATGGTAGGGGCGCACGGCGGTGCGCTCGCGGCGGTAGGGGCGACCCGGTGGGTCGTCCGGGGAATGAAACCGCGGATGAACGCGGATACACGCGGATGAACAACAGCAGGAAGCAGTCAGCAGGGAGCGGTCAGCAGTCAGCAAGCGTGCCCCCTGCCAACTTCCAACCACCAACTACCAGCCTCTAACCTCCAACTACCAACCTCCAACATCCTCCGTGTTCTCCGTGTCTCTGTGTGAGATTTTTTGGATTGTGGCTCCCCGGCGCCACTTTGATTCGCGGCGGCCCGGCGCGGTCAGCCCTTTGGAGCCAGGGCTCCGGGAACCAAAACGCCACGAGCGTGCCGCGGTCCAAAAACGCGCGGCCCCTGCCAACCACCAACTTCCATGACCGGCCCCTAACTTCCAACCCCGCCCCCGACCGTCATGCAAGAGTTTTCCTGAAGAAAACCCGGAGGTTGCCGCATCGCGCTTCCTCTATCGTAAGAGAGAGGTGGTAGGCCCCTCGTTACCTCCCCTCATGCAAGCCTGGAGGAAGACGATGCGAAAAACGCGCCTGCTGTGGCTGTTCCTCGCCCTGTTGATGTCGTGCGGCGTGTGCGCCGCGGGCGGGCGCTGGCTGCTGCGCCCCCCGGGTGCCCCGGCCGCGCCCCCGCGCGTGGTGCTGGAGACTTCCGCCGGGACCCAGGCCGTGCCCGTAGGCCAGCCGGTGGAAGTGCGCGGCGGCGCGTACAGCACCGCGCCCCAGGGCCAAATTGTGCGCCTCATTCTGTGGGTGGACGGCCAGGTGGTGGGTGAGGCCGCGGGACCGGCCAATCCCCTGACCAACGCCTGGCAATGGACCCCCACCATGCCCGGCAACCACACCCTGACCCTGGAGGCCGTGGACACGGCCGGCCGACGCAACGCGGCTTATGGCCTGGTGGAAGTGCAGCCCGCGGCCGACGACCCGGACCGCGACGGCCTGCCCAACGACCAGGACGCCTGCCCCGACCAGCCCGGCCCCCCGGCCCAGAACGGTTGCCCCACCCGGCCCCCCGACGCGGACGGCGACGGCATCCCCGACGGGCGAGATGCCTGCCCGGACCAGGCCGGGCTGCCCGAAAACCAGGGCTGCCCCCTGGCCGCACCCGGCGACACCGACGGCGACGGCACCCCCGACGACCAGGACCAGTGCCCCCAATCGCCCGGGCCGGCCCAGGGCCAGGGCTGCCCCCTGCCCCCCGACGCGGACGGCGACGGCATCCCCGACGCCAACGACCCCTGCCCCAACGCCTTCGGGCCCCACGGCGGTTGCCCGCCCGCGCCCGACGCGGACGGCGATGGCACCCCCGACGGCCTGGACCAGTGCCCCGACCAGCCCGGCCCCGCGGACCTGGCCGGTTGCCCCCTGCCCGACGCGGACGGCGATGGCACCCCCGACGACCTGGACCAATGCCCGGACCAGGCCGGGCCCGCGGAGGA
>JALSPJ010000192.1 GCA_026985995.1 Anaerolineales bacterium | reverse complement strand
GCCCCCGTCCCTTTGGCCCTGACAAAGGTTCGTGGCCCTCGATGGCGCGATATGTATAAAAGTCAGCTTCGTAAGGGGGAGGGGCTGCGCGCGGCCCTGGCCCCTCGCGGCGGCCAACTTCCCCCTTCGTCGGAGAGGGGGTTAGGGGGAAGGGTTCACAGGCATGCAACCGCGGAGGAATGACAGCAATCAGCAGGAAGCAGCCAGCGGTCAGCACGGTAGGCGCGCAGCGGTGCGCCCGGGGGCGGGGAGCGGGGCCCCTTGGAAGACGTAGGCCTGACGCGGCTTTTTCATTTTGCCCGGCCGGCGCTCGCGCGCTTGGCTCTCGGACCGGGGTTTGATACAATACGCAACATAAAGCACCACCCCCGCCCGGAGGGAACTGCCGTGCCCCAACTGGCCCCGCGCGCCGTTCTGGCCCTGGAAGACGGCACCGTGCTGGAAGGCCGCGCCTTGGGCGCGCCAGCCGACGCGGTGTTCGAGCTGGTCTTCAACACCAGCATGACCGGCTATCAGGAAATCCTCACCGACCCTTCGTACCGCGGCCAGGGTGTGCTGTTCACCGCGCCGCACATCGGCAATGTGGGCATCAACGCCGAAGACTTCGAATCCCCCCGGCCCCAGGTGGAAGCCGTGGTGCTGCGGGCCCTGAGCCCCGTGGTCGCCAACTGGCGCGCGCAGCGTTCCTTAGACGCATGGCTGGCCCACCATGGCGTGCCCGGCATCGCGGAGGTCGACACCCGCTACCTCACCCGCAAGCTGCGGGACCAGGGCACCCTCAAAGCCGCGCTCTCCACCCAGGGCACCCCGGCCCAGGAGCTGCTGCGCCGGGCCCGGACCTGGCCGGGCCTCGACGGCCGCGATATGGTGCGGGAAGTGACCACCGCCCAGCCTTACACCTGGCCCGGCGACGCCGCGCTGCACTCGCGGCTGCACTTTCCCGCGGGGGTGCGCCAGGCCGAGCCCGCGCCCCACATCGTGGTCTACGACTTCGGCGCCAAGCGCAACATCCTGCGCCACCTGCTGGCCCGGGGCGCGCGGGTCACCGTGGTGCCCGCCCACACCCCCGCGGCCGAAGCCCTGGCCCTGCAACCCGACGGCGTGGTGCTCTCCAACGGCCCCGGGGACCCGGCCGGCCTGCCCTACGCAGTCCAGGCCACCCGCGGCCTGCTGGAGGCCGGCGTGCCCCTGCTGGGCATTTGTTTGGGCCACCAGCTGTTGGGCCTGGCCCTGGGGGGCCGCACCCGCCGCCTCAAGTTCGGCCACCACGGCGGCAATCACCCCGTGCAGGACCTGCGCACCGGCCAGGTGCTCATCACCGCGCAAAATCACAACTACTTCGTCGACGCCGACACCCTGCCCCCGGAGGCGGAAATCACCCACCTCAGCCTGAACGACGGTTCCTTAGAAGGCATGCGCCTCCAGGACCGCCCGGTCTTCAGCGTGCAATTTCACCCCGAAGCCGCGCCCGGCCCCCACGACGCGTTCGGCCTGTTCGACGCGTTCCTCGACACCGTGCGATGAACCGGCCCCGGCTCCTCCGCGCTTTGCTGGACGCCGCGCTCCGGCGCCTGCCCCCGGACCTGCAGGAACCGGCCCGCGCGCTGCTCGACCGCTGGCTCCAGGCCCGGGACCTGCGGCAGGAGCTGCGCGCCGCGCTCCACCGGGCCCACGAGTGCTTCGTGCACCACGCCGCCGCGGAAAACCCGGACCTGGCCCGCTACGCGCAGGATAACCCCCTCACCGACGCGGAAAACCTGCTGCAGGCCCTGGAACGCACCCCCGACCCCGCAGCCTGGGAGGCCGCGCTCCACGACCTGGTGGCCCGGGCCTGGCGGGGCCTGCCCCCGGAACTGCGGGCCCGCGCGGCCCACCTCTACACCCTGTGCCTGCGCCAGGCCCTGCTGGCCCTGCCCGCCCGCGGCCTGCCCGCCTTGGGCCGGGAGCTGGCCGACCAGCGGGCCCTGCTGGAAGCACTGCGCCGGGCCTTGGAGCAGGAACAGCGCCGCCTGGAAGGGGAAATCCGCCTCGCGGCCCGCGCGGTGCACATCGAAACACCCCGTGCCGAAATTCAGGCGGAAACCGTGGTGGTCCGGCCCCGGGAGCCCGCCTGGGTGCGGCCCCACACCCCCG
>JALSPJ010000191.1 GCA_026985995.1 Anaerolineales bacterium | reverse complement strand
TACAGCGCGATGCCGCCCAGAATGACCGTTTGGCCCAAATAGAAATAGAAGGAAGTATCGGGGGTTTGGTGCATGGCCCTCACTCCATCATGCGCAAGCGGGTTTCTTCCAGCTGGTCCGCGGCCCGGCCCAAGCGATAGCGGTGCCACAGCAGGGCCACATACAGCACGGTGAACGCGAACAGACTGACGAACAGGGTGTTGCGCATGGCCACGGTCATGTCAAACGCACCCTGCGCGCCGGGTTCGTTCTTGCCCACCACCACGGGGTGGATGGTGCGATAAAGGCGCACCGAGAAGAAAGTCAAGGGCACCGAGAGCATCCCCACCAGCGCGTACACCGCGCCGAAGCGAGCGCGGCGGTCCGGGTCGTCGATGCCCTGGCGCAGCATGAAGTAGGCCACATACACCAGCAGCATGATGGTCACCGTGGTCAGCCGCGGGTCCCAGGTCCACCAGGTGTTCCAAATGGGGCGGGCCCAAATGGAGCCCGACACCACGCCCATGAGCGCGAAGGCCAGGCCAATCTCCACCGCGGCCACCTCCAGCGTGTCCCAGCGGCGGTCCCGGGTGACCAGATAACCCACTGCGGCCACCGCGGCGACGATGAAGCTCAACATGCCCAGCCAGTTGGCGGCCACATGGAAGTAGAACACCTTTTGCACGATGCCCATGGTGCGCTCCAAGGGCGCATACCCCAGCACCATCCCTAAGGCACCGGCCATGCTCAGGGCGGCCAAAACTTCCACCACGCGCAGCCCCAAGGGGCGTTTTTCTCGCTGCATACCCACTGCCTCCTGCGGGTGAACGGCGCGACAACGCGCCTGCTCGGGTCTTGCGCCGAATTATACCCATCTCTGGGGCGCCGAAAACGAAAAAGGCATGAGAATTGCCGATTTTCGTGGTATAACCCCCGGCACCGCGCACAGGAGGAGGCCCGCCATGCCCGTGGGTGTGCTCACCCTGCACTTACAGCTGGATTTGAGCCCCTCGCTCAAAGACAAACGCCGCGCGCTGCGGCCCCTGCTGCAGCGCCTGCAGCGGGAATTCAACATCTCGGTGGCCGAGGTCGATTACTTAGACGACCCGGGGCAGGCCCTCATTGCCTGCGCGCATGTGAGCAACGACGCGGCCTTCACCCAGCGGGTGCTGAGCAAAGTGGCCCGCTGGGTGGAAACCCACTGGGGGCACGGCTACATTGCGGGGGAATGGATTGAAATCATCGGCTGAGCCGCCGCGCGGCCCAACGCAACAGGGCCTGCCGTGTGGCCCGAAAGGCCAAAGGTGGCAGCGCCTCTGGGGGGAAGAAGGCCGTGGCGCACGCGTCCTCGCCGGCCCGCAGCGCGCCCCGCACCACGCGCGCGGCATACACCAGCACCACATCCGCGCCCTGGGGGTGGTCCCGGCCTTCCACCACCGTGAACAGGGCCCCCACCCGCACCACCAGGCCCGTTTCCTCGGCCACCTCCCGGGCCGCGCGCGCCCGCGGGGCTTCCCCCGGGTTGAGGAAGCCGCCGGGCAGGGTCCAGCGCCCGGCCTGGGGCGGAAAACGCCGCTGCACCAGCAGCACCCGCCCCCGGTCGTCGGTCGTCAGCACGGCCACCGCGACCTTGGGGTCGGCGAAGAACACCCACCCGCAGCGGGGGCAGGTGGGCCGCACCTCGCCGCTGTGGTGCGGCCGGGCTTCCAGGGGGTGACCGCAGCGCAAACAAAAACGGGCCGTCGGTTCCATACTTTTTGCCCCTGGTATAATAAAAACGCCTGGGCATGTGGCGGAACTGGCAGACGCGCAGGACTTAGGATCCTGTGCCGGCAACGGCGTGTGGGTTCGAGCCCCACCATGCCCATGAGCCGGGCCGCGCGCCCGGCTTTATGTTTGCCACTGCCGGGCCAGCCACACCGCGGGGTGCAGGGCCCCGCGGGCCAGCGCATCGTGCACCTGATGGCGGCACGAAAAGCCCGGCGCCAGCAGCACCGCCTCGGGGGGCAGGGCCCGCACCGCGGGGAACAGGCTCAACTCACCCACCTTGAGCGACAGCGCATAATGCTCGGCCTCGTAGCCGAAGGGCCCGGCCATGCCGCAGCAGCCCGTGGCCAGCAGGTGCACCGTGTGGCCCAGCATCTCCAGCATGGCCCGG